>NZ_JBHVFE010000354.1:0-9568 GCF_042801945.1 Kitasatospora sp. NPDC057542 | reverse complement strand
TCCCCGGGCTCGGGGAGGCGCCGTTCCGTCCGCTCGACGGCTCAGCGCGGCGGCGGGACGGAGACCACCATGGTCAGCCGCAGCACCCGCTCCCCCGCGTTGCGGTAGACGTGCGCGTACGAGGCGTCGAAGGAGACCGTGCCGCCGGCCGGCACCGGATGGTCCGTACCGTCGTGGACCAGGGTCAGCTCGCCCTCGTCGACCCGGACGATCTCCACCGTCCCGGCCGGGTGCGGCTCGGAGGAGTACTCCTCGCCCGGCTCCATCCGCCACTCCCAGAGCTCCAGCGGCCCGGGCGCCTCGATCCCGTGCAGCAGGGTGCCGGTCCCGCCGGACGGCCCGGTCCACAGCGGCACGACCTGGTCACCGGGCACGATCCGGACGTCCGGGCCCTTCTCGTAGTCGAGCAGCGTGGCGATCGAGACGCCGAGCGCGTCGCCGAGCCGGACCACGGTGGCCACGCTCGGGTTGGTACGGCCCTGCTCGATCTGGACGATCATGCCGCGGCTCACCCCCGAGCGGGCGGCGAGGGCGTCCAGGGTGTGGCCGCGCTCGGTGCGCAGCCGCTTGAGGTTGTGGGCGAGCGCCCGGGAGACGAGGTCGGGGTCCGGCACGCGGGAGTCCTCCGGTGTCCACTGGCTGGAACAGTACAAAATATTCTTCGGAAAGTTCAGTTCATTGCACTACGCTGCCGTCTCGGCAACGAGTCCATCCGACTGTACTTCGGAGTGCATTGTGCTGTCCTCGATCTGCGGAGCCTCGCGGTGACCGCCCTGCTCGCCCTCGCCGCCGGCCTGCTCTGGGGCGTCGCCGACTTCGGCGGCGGCGCGCTCGCCCGACGACTGCCCGCACTCACCGTGGTGGTTGCCTCCCAGGCGATGGCCGCCGCGGTGCTGCTCGCCGCCGTCCTGGCCACCGGTGGCTGGACCGACGCCACCCCGGCACTGTGGTGGGCGGTCGCCGCCGGGGTGATCGGCCCGTTCGCGGTGCTCGCCTTCTACCGCGCCCTCGCCCTCGGCCCGATGGGCGTGATCTCCCCGCTCACCACCATCAGCGTCGCGGTGCCGGTGGGCGTCGGCCTCGCCCCGGGCGACCGGCCCGGCCTCGGCCAGGTCGCCGGGATCGCGGTCGCGATGGTCGGCGTGGTGCTGGCCGCCGGCCCCGAGCGCGGCGGGCCGCGTGCGGCCCGCAAGGCGCTGCTGCTCACCGTCGCCGCCGCCTTCGGCTTCGGCACCGTGATGGCCCTGATCGCCCACGCCTCCACCGGTGGCGGCCTGCTGCTGGTGCTGTGCGTCCAGCGGGTCTGCAACGTGGCCGTCGGTGGCGCCGTCCTGCTGGCCGGGCTGCGCCGCTCCGGCGGGACGGCCGAACTGCTGCCCGGCGTACGGACGCAACTGCCCGCACTCACCGCGACCGGGCTCGCCGACGTCGCCGCCAACGGGGTCTACGCGATGGCCTCGCACCGCGGCTCGGCCGCCGTGGCCGCCGTTCTCTCCTCGCTCTACCCGGTCGTCACCGCACTGATGGCGCGCGGGGTGTTCAAGGAGCGGCTGCGCCCGGTCCAGGCGGTCGGCGCCGGGCTCGCCGTCGCGGGCACGCTGCTGCTCGCGGCCACCTGAGTCACGAGTTCCCGGGCGTCCAGCGCTGCTCGACCCGGGCCAGCTTCCAGTACCCGATCGCGATCGCCCAGACCACCACGAACAGCCCGGCGATGGCGTAGCCGACGTTGTCCAGCGAGATGTCCGCGATGAACCCGGTGACCGGGTCGGTCAGACCGAGCTTCTCGTGCAGCACCCCGACCAGCTCGATGGTGCCGATGATGAAGGCCACCGCGATCGACAGACCGGTGATGGTCAGGTTGTAGTACACCTTCCGGACCGGATTGGCGAAGGCCCACTGGTACGCGAAGTTCATGAACGTCCCGTCCAGGGTGTCGAACAGGCTCATCCCGGCGGCGAACAGCAGCGGCAGGCAGGCGATCGCGTACCAGGGCAGGCCGGAGGCCGCACCCGAGCCGGCCATCACCATCAGGGTGACCTCGGTCGCGGTGTCGAAGCCCAGGCCCAGCACCATGCCCACCGGGAACATCTGCCCGGGCCGGGTGATCGAACGGGTCGCCCGGTTCAGCACCCGGGCCATGAAGCCGCGCGAGTCGAGGTGCGCCTCCAGCTCCTTCTCGTCGAACCGCCCGGCCCGCATCGCCCGGAACACCTTGAGGATGCCGAGCAGCGCCGCCAGGTTGAGTGCGCCGATCAGGTAGAGGAACGCGCCGGAGGCCGTCGTACCGACCATCCCGAGCCACTTGTGGGTGGTCGACTCGTCGTCCATCAGCGTGTTCGCCAACTGCGCGCCGCCCGCCACCAGGGCGGCCATCAGCACCACCATCGAGGAGTGTCCGAGGGCGAACCAGAAGCCCACCGAGACCGGCCGCTTGCCGTCCGCCATCAGCTTGCGGGTGGTGTTGTCGATCACCGCGATGTGGTCGGCGTCGAAGGCGTGCCGCATGCCGAGGGTGTACGCGGTGATACCCAGGCCCACCCCGAAGACCTGGGTGCCGACCGCGTACTTCTCGGGTGCGACCAGGAAGATCAGCGTCCCGAAGGCCACCACGTGCATGGCCAGGATCACCACCATCAACCCGGCCGTACGGACGGTGTCCTCGCGCCGCCATCTGAAGGTGGGCAGGACGGAAGGGGCCGCCTTCGCCCCGGCGGCAACGGTTTCGGGCAGGGTCATCTGCGGATCACGCTCCAGCACCTCGTGGAAAACCTCGTGAGATGCCGTGGCCGGTCTCCTGGCTTACGGGACGCCCGTACCCGCCTTCCCAGGCGCGCGAGGCGCCCAGTGGCTCCGTGGGTACGGACGACGTTCCTCCGCAGGCGGAGGAACGACCCGATCACAGTGGCGAGGGCCGCTCCGGGCTGGGACCCCTGAGGGTCCGTCACCGGTCTTCCCGAGCACCACGGCGGGCTACACCGTAGGGGCCGGGCCCGACCCGTGCAAGGCTGCGCACCTGCGCAGGTGTCCAGGATCACAGCGGAGCGCCTGCAAGAATGTCCGCATGCATCTCGTACCGGCCGACCGCGCGGGCCACCGCACCATCGACGGGCACCGGGTCTGCGAGGCCATCGCCGCGATCGGCGACCCCGCGCACGTCCGGTCCTGGGCCGAGCGGTTCTCCCTGCTCGCCGACCCCGGGCGGCTCGCCCTGCTGCTCGCCCTCCACCGGGCCGGCCCGCTCGCCGTCACCGACCTCGCGGTCGCCACCGGTATGCGCGACCCCGCCGTCTCCCAGGCCCTGCGGCTGCTCCGCACGGCAGGCGTGGTCACCGGCGACCGGGACGGACGAGTGGTGCGCTACCGGCTCGTGGACGAGGCCATGCGCCCCCTCCTGGACGAGTGCGCCGCCGCCGAGCACCACGAACCCAGCGCGGCCGCGGGCTGACTCCTTCCCGCGCCGGCCCGGGAAGGGTGCGGCGCGCCGGAGGCGGCCCCTGCCAGTACGATCATGGTGTGCCGTCCCACCCCCACGCCTGGCCCGCCGACCGCTGGAACACCGACCCGGTCAAGGCCCGCGTGCTGGCGGTCGCCCGCACCCTCACCTCCGCCACCCGGGTCCTGGACGTCCTCTCCCTGCTGAGCCCGCACGGCATCGACCTCTACTTCACCGTCAACCCCGGTTCCGCCTTCGCCGACCGCGCCCTGGACGAGTACCTCCACGGCCTGCCCGGCTTCACCGTGCTGGACTGGGAGGACGCCGTCCGTCGCCACTTCGACCTGGCCGTCGCCTGCGCCGTCCACTCCTCCATGCACCGTCTGGACGCCCGCCTCGTCGTCCTCCCGCACGGCGCCGGCTACAACCGCCTGGTCACCGAGTCCACCGGCGACACGATCAGCGCCGCCGGCCTGTCCCGCAACGAACTCACCCACCACGGACGGGTGTTCGTGGACGTCCTCGGCCTCTCCCACCCCGAACAGCTGGACCGGCTGCGGGTCTCCTGCCCCGAGGCGCTCGACGTCGCCAAGGTGGTCGGCGACCCGTGCTTCGACCGGATGCTCGGTAGCCGGCGCTCCCGTGACGGCTACCGCGCCGCGCTCGGCGCCACCGGCGGCCGACGGCTCGTCGTCGTCAGCTCCACCTGGAGCGAGCACTCGTTATTCGGCCGCCGTCCCGACCTGCCCCAGCGGCTGGTCCGCCAACTGCCCGCCGACGAGTACACGGTGGCCGTCGTCCTGCACCCCAACGTGTGGAGCCGCCACGACCCCGCGGCGCTGCTCGACGACGCCCGCCGGATGGGCCTGCGCCTGATCCCGCCCCACCAGGGCTGGCAGGCCGCACTCGTCGCCGCCGACTGCGTGATCGGCGACCACGGCTCGGTCACCGTCTACGGCGCCGCCCTGGACCACCGCACCATGCTCGTCGCCACCGGCGCCGCCGAACTCGACCCGCGCTCCCCCAGCTACGCCTTCGGCCAGGCCGCACCCGTCCTCGACCCGGACGGGGACCTCGCCGCCCAACTCGAACTGGTCCTGGCCCGGGACCCGGCCGATCTGAGCGACATCACCGGCCGATCGCTCGCCCACCGCGGCGAGTCCGCCCGGCTGCTGCGCCCGCTGCTCTACTCCTTCCTGGAGGGACTGGACGAACCCCGGGACGAACCGGCCCTTCTGCCCTACCCCAGGCCCGTTCCATGCCCCGCGGCCACCGAGGGGCCCACCGCGTACGACGTCAAGGGCACGAGCGGGGGCACGGACGTCAGCCTCCGGCGCTACCCCTTCGACCCGAACGACCACACCCCGCGCGGCTTCCACGCCCTGACCGACGAACACCCGGGCGACGCCCTGCGCTACACCGCCGAGGTCCTCGCCCGCACCGCGGTGCACGCCGAACGCCCCGCCACCCGCTGGCTCGCCGACACCATCGCCGAACTCCCCGGCCTCGCCGTCGCGGTGGCCGCCCTCGGCCCGGCCCGCCACCTGCTCCGGCTGCGCACCGGCCTGCTGCTGGAGGCCCGCGCCGAACCGGACTGGGGCTGCCCCGACCCCGGCATCGACCCGCTGCTGCTCGGCTCCGCCGTGGCCTGCTGGCTCGCCGACGGCGGCGACCCGGCCGGCCTGCCCGAGCACGGGCTCACCGTCCGCACCGGCCGGCACCACACCCGGGTGTCCTTCCGGACGGGGCCCTAACCCGCCAGTTGCCGCAGCCGCTCGCGGCTGCGCTCGGCCAGCCCCGCGTCGTCCAGCTCCTCGGCGAGGGCGAGGAGCAGGGTGTGCGCCTGCGCCTCCTTCGCGTACTGGCTCCGCCTCTCGGCCTGCCGGGCACAGTCCTGCGCGTGAGCGACGGCGAGATCCAGCTGCCCGAGCGCCCGGTGGGCCCGGGCGCGGACCAGCGGCAGCTTCATCAGCATGTCGTCGTCCCCGGTGGCCACGGCCCGCCCGGTGGCCCCGGTCAGCACGGTCAGCGCCTCCTCGGCGCGCCCGTCGGCGATCAGCGCCTGCGCCAGGTTGTAGCTCTGGACGATCTCGCCGTGGTCGTCGCCCCGGTTCTCCGCCAGGGCCAGCGTGAACCGCTCCACCGCGTCGCCCGGGCGGCCGTCGGCCAGGCAGAGCAGGCCGTCGGTCTCGTAGAGCACCCCGACCACCTGACGGTCGGTCACCAGCGGCACCTGCTCCGTGGCGAGCGCCAACTGCTCGGCGGCGAGCCGGTACTCCTTGCGCTCGTAATGGGCGCGGGCGAGCTGGTTGCGCATCCGGACCACGGCGTCCGGCCGGTTGTCCCACTGGGCCGACTCGATGCCGAGCCGGTGGGTCGCGATCCAGTCCTGGTAGAGCTTCCGGCCGTGGTAGAGCAGCCAGAGCGACTCGCAGAGCCGCCACACCTCGCCGTGCCACCCCTGCGCGGCCGCCTCCTCCACCACCGCACGGAAGTTGGCGCGTTCGGCGTACAGCCACTCCAGGGCCGCGGTCCCGGAGGGGAAGCCGGGCAGGTCGTCACCGCTCCGGTCCTGCAGACGGAGCCGCTTCCCGGCCAGCGCGCGGTCGGCGACCGACGCCCGGCCCCGGTAGTACGCGACCACACCGGCGAGGAGTTCCCCGCGGTCGGACAGCTCCCGCGTCCGACCGTAGGCGTGCAGCCGCACCACGTCGTGGGCCCGGAAGCGGTTCTCGCGGTCGTCGTCGTCCACCACCTCGTCCAGCAGGTGGACGCCACGCAGCTCCTTGATCGCCCGCTCGGCCCGCTCGACGCCGACCGCACGTGCCAGTTCGGCGGACACGAAGGGACCGGGGTGCACCCCGATCAGGTGGTAGAGCGCCCGCCCCTGTGCCGACAGCCGCTCGTAGACCAGGTCGTACGTCGCGCCGAGATCGTTCTCCTCGTCCTCCAGCACCGCCAACCCGCCCTCCCGGTCGTGCAGTTCGGCCACCACCCGGCCGACCGGCAGGCTGTCCCGGTCCAGCAGCTGGCTCCCGACCGCGTTCAGCGCGAGCGGCAGCCCGCCGCACAGCTCGACCAGTTCCGCCAGTTCCCCGTCGGTGCCCCGCCCGGAGCCCACCCAGCCGCGCACCAGTTCGGCGCCCGCCGTCGCGCTCAGCGGCCCGAGTCGGCGCACCTGCGCGCCGTCCGTCCGCAGCGCGGGCAACCGCCGCCGGCTCGCGACCACCACCAGCCCGCTGGACGGGAGCAGTGCGCGGACCTCCGCGGCGTGCTCGACGTTGTCCAGGAAGAACAGGCACCGGCGCTCGGCGGTGGCGGTGCGGAAGGCTGTGAACCGCTCGGCCTCCACCGCCGGCGGCTCGGTGCCGAGGGCCCGGAGGAAGCCGGCCAGCAGCTCGGGGAGGTCCACCCCGCCCTGGTGCCGGTAGGCCTCCAGGTCGGCGTAGAGGTCCCCGCCCGGGAAGTGCTCCCGGTGGTCCTCGGTGAACTTGGCGATCAGCTCGGTCTTCCCGACCCCGCCGAGGCCGGTGAACACCACGACCCCGAGTCCGCCCTCCTCGACCCGACCCAAGGCCTCCGCGAGCGCGGCGAGTTCCGGCTCCCGGTTGACGAAGGGACCATGCGGAGGCCGGATCTGATGCGGCCTCGGCAGCGGCTCCCGCTCGTGGAAGTGCACCGACCCGATGTCCCGGGCCTGCACCACGTGGCCGCCCACCGTGGCACCTGACACGGTGTTGGCCACCTCGTGCCGTTCCATCCGCCTGCTCCCTCCGGCCGGTCGGCCCCAGCCTACGGGCTGGGCACCCGGCCGGAGGGGCCCTCGGGTGTCACCGGGGGGTGATCTCGCCCATCTCCGCCCAGCCGTCCAGGCCGGGGATCTCGGTCGAAACGATCCGCGGCTTGGCGGCCACCGCGTACGACAGTTCCTCCATGGCCTTGGCGAAGTGCGCGGACTCCACGTGCTCCTTGCCCGCGTCGCCGTCGCGGAACGCCTCGACCAGGACGAACTCGTTGGGGTCGTCGACGCTGCGGGACCACTCGAAGAAGAGGTTGCCGGGCTCGCGGCGGGTGGCCTGGGTGAACTCGTCGACCAGGCTCAGCCACTCGTCGGCGCGCTCGGGGCGGACCGGGAACTTGACCGTAATGAAGATCATGGGACTTCCTTTCGCTCCACGTTCACACGTGGCAGTGCGGACAGTGGCACGCGGCTCGGCGCGCACGACGTCCATCGTCGCAGGTCAGAGGGCTGCCTACGACACGGGGCCGGGCCCCGCTCACACCGCCTGGCAGGTCGGGCACCAGAAGAGGTTGCGGGCGGCGTGCTCCTCCGTCCGCACCTCGGTGCCGCAGACCAGGCAGGGCATGGCGGCCCGCCGGTAGACGTACACCTCGCCGCCGTGGTCGTCGACCCGGGGCGGGCGGCCCATCGCCTCGGGGGTGTGCTCGGGACGGACGGTGTCGATCCGGCCGGCGGTGACGCCCTCGCGCATCAGGGCGACGAGGTCGGCCCAGATCACGTCCCACTCCCGGCGGGTGAGGTCGCGCCCGGCCCGGTGCGGGTCGATACCGTGGCGGAACAGCACCTCGGCCCGGTAGACGTTGCCCACCCCGGCCAGCACCTTCTGGTCCATCAGCAGCGCGGCGACGGTCGTCCGGCTGCCCGATATCCGGCGCCAGGCGGCCTCCGGGTCGGCGTCGGCGCGCAGCGGGTCGGGGCCCAGCCGGGCGGCGACGGCGGCCTTCTGGTCCTCGGTGACGAGCGCGCAGGTGTTGGGGCCGCGCAGGTCGGCGTAGCCGTCCGCGTTCTCCAGCCGCAGCCGGACCAGCCCGACCGGCGCGGGCGCCGGGCCGGTGCCGAAGGTGAAGCCGCCGTAGAGGCCGAGGTGGACGTGCACCCAGGCACCCTCCTCGAAGCCGAGGAAGAGGTGCTTGCCGGTGGCCTCCGCACCGCTGAGCAGCTGCCCGTCGATCACCTTGGCCTCGTCGGCGAACCGGCCCTGCGGGCTGGAGACCCGCACCGGGCGGCCACCGAAGGCCTTCCGGTTCTCGGCGGCGAGGCGGTGGATGATGTGGCCTTCGGGCACGGGCGTCAGCTCCTCCGGGCGCTTCGACTGGACCTGTCCATCATCGCAGCCGGCTCCGACAGCTCCGCGACGCCGCAGGTCAGCGGACCGGAATGCCCATCAGCCGGGCCAGGATGACGCGGTCCAGCTCGGCGGCCGTCCCGGCGACGTCCAGGTAGGAGTTGTCGATGATCGGCAGCCCGGAGTTGTACCAGCCGGCCATCCGTCCGTGGATGCGGGCCACCTCCTCGTCCCCGAGGCGGCGGTTGCCGCTGCGCCGGGCGTTGCGGCGCAGCACCGAGTCCAGGCTGGGCAGCAGCACGACCGGGATCATGCCGGGGCCGATGTGCCGCTTCCAGCCGCCGAGGCCGATCGCCGGGCGGTCCGGGAAGACGGCGTCGTCGATGATGCAGGAGATGCCGTTGGCCAGGTAGTTGCGGCAGGCGAAGCCGCAGGTGCGGCGGGCCAGCCGGTACTGCGCCTCGGCGGAGTTGTTCCAGCCGGCCTGCGGGTTGGCGAAGCCGGACTGCACCCACTCGCGGACGTCGTCCAGGCTGATGTGCGCGGTCGGGGTGGGCCGCCGCTCGGCCCAGTGGCGGGCGACGGTGGTCTTGCCGGCCCCGGCCGGTCCGATCAGCAGGACGGCGATCGGCCCGGTGGGCGCGTGGTGCTGCGGCGGGTGGGTGGGCAGTTGGACGGGCGCGCCGGACGGCAGCACGAAGTGCCCGGTGCCGCCGGCGGGCACCGGCGCGCTCGGCGCCGGAGCGGCCGCGGAGGCCGGAGCCCGACGAGCGGCGGGCCCGGGGCCGGTGGGCCCGGGAGCGGTGGGCCCGGGAGCGGTGGGCCCGGGAGCGGTGGGGGCAGCGGGCGCCGGGCGGACCGGCGGCGGAGACGGAGGGGAGACCGGCGCCCCCGAGGACGTCCCCCGTGTACCGCCCCCCGGCGGCACCGGCGGAGCGACAGGACGCGGCGGGACCTGCCCACCTCCGGCGTACTGCGTCACGGCACCTCCCGACACCTTTCAGCGGGGACACTACACGGCGGCCCGGCAGCGGGCACAGTCCGCTGC
>NZ_JBHVFE010000353.1:0-9580 GCF_042801945.1 Kitasatospora sp. NPDC057542 | reverse complement strand
CGGGTTCACTCCCGGGCCCCGCCTCCTCACGTCCGCAGCGCGACCGCTACGCCCCCGAGCCGCCGAAGCGCACCGTCCAGGCCGCCAGGTCCTCGTCCGTGATCTTGGCGAACAGCACCGGCGGCACCGTGAACGCCGTCCCGGCCGGCACCAGGTCCAGCGTCCGCGCCTCCTGCGGGCCGATCCAGTCGCGGGTGGCGGCCGGCGAGTCCTCGGGCAGCGCGAAGGCCCCGCGCATCGCCGCCGCCGCGGCCGGGATGAACGGCTCGGAGACCACCGCGTACAGGTGGATCAGGTTCATCGCGGTGCGCAGGGTCAGCGCCGCCGCCTGCGGGTCGGTCTTCACCTGGAGCCAGGGGGCCTTCTCGTCCAGGTAGGCGTTGCCCGCGCTCCACAGCGCGCGCAGGGCCTGCGCCGCCTTACGGAAGTTGAGCGCGTCCAGCTGGCCCTCGTACTCGGCGAGCAGGGCGGCGATCTGCTCGCCGAGCCGCTGCTCGGCCTCGCCCGGCGCGTGACCGCCCGGGACGTCGTCGCCGAAGCGCTTGCGGCTGAAGGAGAGCACCCGGTTGACGAAGTTGCCGAGGGTGTCGGCGAGGTCCTTGTTGACCACCGAGGCGAAGAGGTCCCAGGTGAAGCTGGAGTCGTCCGACTCGGGCGCGTGCGCCATCATGAAGTAGCGCCAGTAGTCGGCGGGCAGCAGTTCCAGCGCGTCGTTGCCGAAGACGCCGCGCTTCTGGCTGGTGGAGAACTTCCCGCCGTAGTACGTCAGCCAGTTGAAGGCCTTGACGTAGTCGACCTTCTTCCACGGGCGGCGTGAGCCGAGCAGCGTGGCCGGGAACATCACGGTGTGGAACGGGACGTTGTCCTTGCCCATGAACTCGGTGTACCGGACGGTCTCGTCGGCCTCGTACCACCAGGACTTCCAGTCCCGCAGCTGCCCGGCCGGGGCCGCGTCCGCCCACTCCTTGGTGGCGCCGATGTACTCGATCGGGGCGTCGAACCAGACGTAGAACACCTTGCCCTCGGCGGCCAGTTCGGGCCACACGTCGGCCGGCACCGGGACGCCCCACTCCAGGTCGCGGGTGATCGAGCGGTCCTGGAGGCCCTCCGTCAGCCACTTGCGGGCGATCGAGGAGGCCAGTACCGGCCAGTCGTCGGCGTGGGCGGCGATCCAGTCCTCGACCTCCTCGGTGAGCTTGGACTGGAGCAGGAACAGGTGGCGGGTCTCCCGGACCTCCAGGTCGGAGCTGCCGCTGATCGCCGAGCGCGGCTCCAGCAGGTCGGTCGGGTCCAGCACCCGGGTGCAGTTCTCGCACTGGTCGCCACGGGCCTTGTCGTACCCGCAGTGCGGGCAGGTGCCGACGATGTAGCGGTCCGGCAGGAAGCGGCCGTCGGCGTTGGAGTACACCTGGCGGATCGCGCGCTCCTCGATGAAGCCGTTGCGCTGGAGCTCGCGGGCGATCTCCTGGGTGATCTCCCGGTTCTGCGGCGAGGAGCTGCGGCCGAAGTGGTCGAAGGAGAGCCCGAAGCCGTCGTACACCGCCCGCTGCGCGTCGTGCGCCCGGGCGCAGAACTCCGCGACCGGCAACCCGGCTTCCTGGGCGGCCAGTTCGGCGGGCGTGCCGTGCTCGTCGGTGGCGCAGATGAACAGCACCTCGTGCCCTCGTCGGCGCATGTAGCGGGCGTAGACGTCCGCCGGGAGCATGGACCCGACCATGTTGCCCAGGTGCTTGATCCCGTTGATGTAGGGAAGGGCGCTGGTGATCAGGTGCCGAGCCATCCTCGGATGCTCCGATTTCTCCCGTACGCGCACCCACCCGGAGTGCCGTGCCAGGCGCAGGGTCCACTGTGGGCTGCAAGCCTAGGGCAAAGAGAAGGGCCCCGGCGTCCGCGGCGGGCCGGGCCGGAGGTCACGGCCGGGAGAAGTCACCGTACCGGTCGAACTCCCCGGACTTCACCCCGCGGACGAAGGCGGCCCACTTGCGCGGCGTGGTCTGCACGATGACCTCGGGCCGGTCCGACTCCCGGATCTCCACCAGTCCGCCCGCCGCTCTGACCTCGACGCAGTCGGTGCTCTCGCCGCTCGCCGACGCCTTGCGCCACGTACTCATGCGAAGTCTTTCAGTAAGGCCCGAATGAAGTCCCGGGACTCGTCCGGCCCGAGCGAGATCGCCGCGGTCTCCTCCTTGATCCGGCGGTAGGAGGCCAGTTCGGCCTGGGTGTGCACGAATTTCGGCCCGTGGGAGAGATCGATCTGGACGGTGTCGAGCTCCGGAACCGGCCCGCGGGCGAGGTACAGGCTCTCCCCGGAGCCGGTGTAGGTGGGCACGCTGAACGGGATCACCCGGATCTCCACGCCGGGCCGTTCGGAATTCGCCAGCAGGCTCCGCAACTGGTCGCGCAGCACGTCCGGACCGCCGAACTGCATGCGCAGCGCGGACTCGTGCAGGAATGCGCTGTAGGGCTTCGGGTGGTCGACGAAGATCTGCTGGCGCCGGATCCGGAACGCCTTCCGGACGTCCGCCTCCTGCCGGTACTGCGGGGGAAGCCGCTCGAACACCGCGGCGGCGTACTCCGGGGTCTGCAGCAGACCGGGGATGAAGGTGCTGTTCAGGATGGACAGGGAGGCCGCGTGGTGCTCCATCTCCGCGATGTCGATGATCCCGCTCGGCAGCCGGCCGCGGTAGCCGTCCCACCAGTACTTGCGCCGGTCCTGCGTCATCGCCAACAGCGCGTCCAGGTAGGGGCCGTCCTCGCAGCCGCAGGTGCGCGCCCAGATCCGGAGCCGCTCGGCGCTGATCCCCGACTTCCCGTTCTCCATCTGGGAGATCTTGGGCAGGTCGGTGCCGATGGTGGCGGCCAGGCTCTTGGGCGTGACGCCCACGCGTTCGCGCATCCTGCGCAGCTCGATCCCGAGACGCTGCTGGCGGACGGTCGGCGACAGGCGGGGTGGCATGACTCTCTTCTCCGGGTCGCGGCTGGGTCGATGCTTCCGGTGAAGTGTGCCGTGCACACCGGGCCCTAGCTACCGAAATGGGGGATACCCCACGATGGAGTGAACGTCTTCCCGCTCGGTAGCAACTCTGGCACCCTGACCCTATGGTCGTCCGTGTCACTCACTGACTTGTTGCCGCCTAAACAGTCGTCAAACAGTCGTCACTCGGCCGTCGACAGGCCGTCATGGCACGCCAGATGCATGGTCGCGGCGCCCGAAATCACCGACCGGAGACAGCCATGCCCCTCCCCTCGCCCCTCGGCCCTCCGCGCCGGCCCCGCCCTTCCCGGCGCATTTCCGCATCCCGGTGAATGCGCTCCTCGTCGCCGGATTGTCGGTGCTCCTGCTCGCCGTCCTGTTCGTCGGCTGGCTGGTCTGGCTGGTGAACATCCAGGCGTACGAACCACGCCCGGCGAAGCAGGAGTTCGCGGCCGGCCATTCCGCCCCCGGCGAGCGGAAATAGCCGTCGCACTGCGCCGATCCGCGGCTCAGCCCCGTGAAAGCCGGTCCACCAGACGGGACTTGGCAGCCGGCCACTCGTCGGTGAGCATCGAGAAGTAGGCGCTGTCCCGCCAGGTGCCGTCGGGCCGGAGGCGGTGGCGGCGGTGGATGCCCTCGAACTGCGCGCCGAGGCGCTGGATGGCGGTGCGGGAGCGCTCGTTGCGGGCGTCGGTCTTCCAGAAGACGCGGCCCATGCCCAGGTCCTCGAAGGCGTGGGTGAGCAGCAGCAGCTTGGCCTCGGTGTTGACCGCCGTGCGCCAGACCGAGCGGGCGTACCAGGTGCCGCCGATCTCCACGAACTCGTCGTCCGCGCTGAAGTCGTGGTAGCCGGTGACGCCGACGGCGCGGCCGCTCGTGAGGTCGACGGCGGCGAAGTTCACCGATTCACCCTCGGCCGACTCCGCGAGTCGGCCGTCGAGGATCCCGCCGAGATCCTCCTCCGAGGCGGGCGGGAGGTGCATGGTCCAGCGCCAGACCTCGGGCTCGGAGCCGACGGAGGTCCAGAGGTCGGCGAGGTGACGGCGCTCCAACGGCTCCAGGCGGATGTGGCGGCCGGTGAGGGTGACGGGTGAGGGCAGCTTCGCGGTCATGATCCGAACGTAGCGGCGCTCTGCACTAGACGCAATAGATGTCTGTACTAGTGCAAATATGTTCGCCGGGCACGGCGAAGGGCCCCGCGGAACGGATCCGCGGGGCCCTCGGAACGCGAGCTCGGGCTCAGATGAACGAGTTGATCTCGATCGTCTCGTCGCGGCCCGGGCCGACGCCGATGGCCGAGATCGGCGCGCCGGACATCTCCTCCAGCGCCTTCACGTACGCCTGGGCGTTCTTCGGCAGCTCGGCGAAGGACTTCGCCTTGCTGATGTCCTCGGTCCAGCCCGGCAGCGTCTCGTAGATCGGCTTGGCGTGGTGGAAGTCGGACTGGTTGTAGGGGAGTTCCTCGACCCGCTTGCCGTCGATCTCGTACGCGACGCAGACCGGGATCTGCTCCCAGCCGGTCAGCACGTCCAGCTTGGTGAGGAAGAAGTCGGTGAGGCCGTTGACCCGGGTCGCGTAGCGCGCGATGACGGCGTCGAACCAGCCGCAGCGGCGGTCGCGGCCGGTGGTGACACCGCGCTCGCCACCGATCCGGCGCAGCGCCTCGCCGTCCGCGTCGAACAGCTCGGTCGGGAACGGGCCGGAGCCGACGCGGGTGGTGTAGGCCTTGAGGATGCCGATGACCCGGTCGATCTTGGTCGGGCCGATGCCGGCGCCGGTGCAGGCGCCGCCCGCCGTCGGGTTCGACGAGGTCACGAAGGGGTACGTGCCGTGGTCGACGTCGAGCAGGGTGCCCTGGCCGCCCTCCAGCAGGACGACCTTGTTCGCCTTCAGCGCCTCGTCCAGGACGAGGGTGGTGTCGGCGAGGAAGGGCTTGATCTTCTCCGCGTAGCCCAGGTACTCCTCGACCACCAGGTCGGCCGGGATGGTGCGGCGGTTGTACAGCTTGACCAGGATCTGGTTCTTGTCGTGCAGCGCCGCCTCGATCTTCTGGCGCAGGATCGACTCGTCGAACAGGTCCTGGACCCGGATGCCGACGCGGTTGATCTTGTCCGCGTAGGTCGGGCCGATGCCGCGGCCGGTGGTGCCGATCCGGCGCTTGCCGAGGAAGCGCTCGGTGACCTTGTCCAGGGTGCGGTGGTACGGCGTGATCAGGTGGGCGTTGCCCGAGACCAGCAGCTTGGAGGTGTCGATGCCGCGCTCGTTCAGGCCGGCCAGCTCGGAGAGCAGCACGGCCGGGTCGATCACGACGCCGTTGCCGATCACCGGCGTCACGTTCGGGCTGAGGATTCCGGAAGGCAGCAGGTGCAGGGCGTACTTCTGGTCGCCGATGACCACCGTGTGACCGGCGTTGTTGCCGCCCTGGTAGCGGACCACGTAGTCGACGGAGCCACCGAGGAGGTCGGTGGCCTTCCCCTTGCCCTCGTCTCCCCACTGAGCGCCAACGAGCACGAGTGCCGGCACAGGCGTACACCCCTTCCGGTTGGGGCATCCTGCGTAGGCCGCAGTCTGCCCCGAGATAGACGAAGCCCCTGGCGCAATGGCGCAAGGGGCTCTTGCACCGAGAGATTACCTGAGGAAGGACCGGTCGTGTCGTCCCTGTCCACGCCTGCTACCGGCGGCCCGGAGCCGCTCCTGCTGCTCCTCGACCCGGTGGCCCGGCAGACCGACGGCGAGTCGGTGCGGATCGCGAAGGACGTGCTCTGCGGGGGCGCGGACGCCAAGGTGGCCTTTCCGGAGAGTCCTTCCGAGCTTGACCGGGTGCTTTCGCACCGAGGCCGGAGGCGACCGGTGGTGATCGGTTCCGACCTCGCGTTGCAGCGGGTGCTCCAGGCCCTGCATCGGCAGCGTGAGCTGGGCGCAGAACCGGTGGGCATGGTTCCGGTCGGTCGCTCGGAGGAGCTGGTGGCGGCCCGCGCGCTCGGCGTGCCGGGGGAGCCGGTCCGGGCCGCGCGGGCCGTGCTGTCGGGTGCGCCGCGCCGGCTGGACCTGCTGGTGGACGACGGCGGCGGAGTGGCGCTGGGCGGGGTGCGGATCACCGGTGGGGGTGCGCGCCGACCGGTGGGCCGTACGGGTGGCTGGCGTTCGCTATGGGCGAAACTGGCTGCGGCCGAGCAGGCGAACGCACTCACCCCGGACGGCGCCGACCACAGCTCCCGGGTCCGGGTCGAGGCCGACGGCCGGCTGCTCGCGGACGTCCACCGGCCGGTCCGGCTGGTCCAGGTCACGCTCCCGTCCGGCGCCTCGGACGGGACGGGCGAGATGGAGGTCGTGGTCGCCGCCTCCGGCGCCCTGGTGCGCGCCCGGGCGGCGAGCGTCTCGGTGGTCGGGCGCGGCTTCGGCTACGAGGCGGACGGCCACCCGGTCGGCCCGGTCCGGGCCCGGACCTGGACGGTGCACCCGGGGGCCTGGGGCCTGCTGCTGCCGGCGGCGTAGCGGCCCCCGGCGGCGTGGAACGGGCCGGGTCGCCGCGCAACCGTCCGCGTGACCGCCCGGTGAACGCCCGGGTGAGCAGGCTCACGTTCGTCCGCGCGCCGACCTCCGCCGCTGCGCACACGGAACTCCCCAACGGGCGCGAACCACAAGGCCAACCGCCACCCGCCGGAATTCCCCCCACTCGAAATCCCGGCCCCGTAAGGGGTTTTGTCTACGCGCGTTAACTCGTGATCAGCGGACAAACCCGCAGTCCCGGGTTCCAGAAGCCCGAGTCAGCTGCCCTAGACTCGAAGACGTGCCACGTGGTGACGGAAGACTCAACCACGATCTTCTTCCCGGTGAGAAAGGCCCCCAGGACGCGTGTGGCGTCTTCGGTGTCTGGGCTCCCGGCGAGGAGGTCGCCAAGCTCACGTTCTTCGGCCTTTACGCCCTGCAGCACCGCGGTCAGGAATCCGCGGGCATCGCAGTGAGCAACGGCTCCCAGATTCTCGTCTTCAAGGACATGGGACTCGTCTCCCAGGTCTTCGACGAGGCCTCGCTGGGGTCGTTGCACGGGCATATCGCCGTCGGACACGCCCGCTACTCGACCACCGGTTCCTCGGTCTGGGAGAACGCCCAGCCGACCTTCCGGGCGACCGTGAACGGTTCGCTGGCCCTCGGGCACAACGGAAACCTGGTGAACACCGCCGAACTGGCGGCCATGGTCGCCGAACTTCCCGGCGAGGAGCACGTCTCGCGCTCCGGCCGGACCGCCGCGACCAACGACACCGACCTGGTGACGGCCCTGCTCGCCGGCCACCCGGACCTCTCCATCGAGGAGACGGCCAAGGTCGTGCTGCCCAAGGTCAAGGGCGCGTTCTCGCTCGTCTTCATGGACGAGCACACTCTCTACGCCGCCCGCGACCCGCAGGGCATCCGCCCGCTGGTGCTCGGCCGGCTGGAGCGCGGCTGGGTGGTCGCCTCCGAGACGGCGGCACTGGACATCGTCGGCGCCTCCTTCATCCGCGAGGTCGAGCCCGGCGAGCTCATCGCCATCGACGAGAACGGCCTGCGCACCTCCCGGTTCGCCGAGGCCAAGCCCAAGGGCTGCGTCTTCGAGTACGTCTACCTGGCCCGCCCCGACACCACCATCGCCGGCCGCAACGTGCACCTCTCCCGCGTGGAGATGGGCCGCCGACTGGCGAAGGAGGCGCCCGTCGAGGCGGACCTGGTGATAGCGACGCCCGAGTCCGGCACCCCCGCCGCGATCGGCTACGCCGAGGCCAGCGGCATCCCGTACGGCTCCGGCCTGGTGAAGAACGCCTACGTGGGCCGCACCTTCATCCAGCCCAGCCAGACCATCCGCCAGCTCGGCATCCGGCTCAAGCTCAACCCGCTGCGCGAGGTCATCCAGGGCAAGCGCCTGGTGGTCGTGGACGACTCCATCGTCCGCGGCAACACCCAGCGCGCGCTGGTGAAGATGCTGCGCGAGGCCGGCGCCGCCGAGGTCCACATCCGGATCTCCTCGCCGCCGGTGAAGTGGCCCTGCTTCTTCGGCATCGACTTCGCCACCCGCGCGGAGCTGATCGCCAACGGCATGACCATCGAGGAGATCGGCCGCACCCTCGGCGCGGACTCGCTCTCCTACATCTCGATCGACGGCATGATCGAGGCCACCAAGCAGCCCAAGGACAAGCTCTGCCGGGCCTGCTTCGACGGCGAGTACCCGATGGAGCTGCCGGACCCGGCGCTGCTCGGCAAGCTCCTGCTGGAGGCCGAGATCAAGGGCGGCCAGCAGCAGCCGGCCGTCCGTGGCAAGCCGACCAGCGGCAGCGACCTGGACGGCGTCCAGGCACTGCTCGGCGGGGCGGGCGCGGCCGACGCGCTGCGCCGCCCGTAACGAACGCACGGTGGGGTCCCGCGAACCGGGGCCCCACCGCTGTTCCACCCCCGGCTGTTCAAGAACCACCCCCACCTGACCCGAAAGGGCCGCACGCAGTGACCAGCAACCAGAACGGCGCCACCTACGCCGCCGCCGGTGTCGACATCGAGGCGGGCGACCGCGCCGTCGAGCTCATGAAGCAGTGGGTGAAGAAGGCCAACCGCCCCGAGGTGGTCGGCGGTCTCGGCGGCTTCGCCGGCCTCTTCGACGTGTCCGCCTTCAAGGACTACGAGCGGCCGCTGCTGGCCTCGGCCACCGACGGCGTGGGGACCAAGGTGGCCATCGCCGCCGCCATGGACAAGCACGACACCATCGGCCACGACCTGGTCGGCATGGTCGTCGACGACCTGGTGGTGTGCGGCGCCGAGCCGCTGTTCATGACCGACTACATCTGCGTCGGCAAGGTCGTCCCGGAGCGGGTCGCCGCGATCGTCAAGGGCATCGCCGAGGGCTGCGCGCTGGCCGGCTGCGCCCTGGTCGGCGGCGAGACCGCCGAGCACCCGGGCCTGCTGGGCCCGGACGAGTACGACGTCGCGGGCGCCGGCACCGGTGTGGTGGAGGCCGACGCGCTGCTCGGCGCGGACCGGGTCCGGGCCGGCGACGTGGTGATCGCGATGGCCGCCTCCGGCCTGCACTCCAACGGCTACTCGCTGGTCCGCCACGTGCTGCTGAACGAGGCCGGCTGGAAGCTGGACCGCAAGGTCGAGGAGTTCGGCCGCACCCTCGGCGAGGAGCTGCTGGAGCCGACCCGGATCTACTCGCTGGACTGCCTGGCGCTCACCCGCGCCACCGAGGTGCACGCCTTCTCGCACGTCACCGGTGGCGGCCTGGCGGCCAACCTGGCCCGGGTGATCCCGGACGGCCTGCACGCCCGCCTGGACCGCGGCACCTGGACCCCGCTGCCGGTCTTCCGGACCGTCGCCGAGGTCGGCCGGGTGGCCACCCTGGAGATCGAGAAGACGCTGAACATGGGCGTCGGCATGGTCGCGGTCGTCCCGCCGCACTCGGTGGACGTCGTGCTGTCGATCCTGGAGGACCGCGGCGTGGAGGCCTGGCTGCTCGGCGACATCGTCGAGCGCACCGACGAGCACGAGGGCGGCGCGGCCCTCTACAACGCCTACGAGGGCTTCCGGGCGAACTGACCCGGACCGTGACGACGAGAGGGCCTCTCCGGTGCACCGTGACGACGA
>NZ_JBHVFE010000352.1:0-9650 GCF_042801945.1 Kitasatospora sp. NPDC057542 | reverse complement strand
AAAGCGCGGACACGGGCCCTCGTGCCGTTCCCCGGCCGGGTACTCGACGACACCGGCGCGGTGCCGGAGCTCGCCCACCGGTCGGGCATCCGTTCCTCGCCCCCACCACCCCGGCCGCGGCGCTGCGCACCGGTGACGACACCGTCCGCAAGGGCAGCCTGACCAACTTCGCGGCCGGCCGGAGGGGCTCGACGGGCAGCCGGATCAGCCCGGAGAAGGCAGGGCCGAGGAATGGTGGTTGAGGATCAGCCACCTGCCTCCACGCAGCTCGTAGACGAAGGTGTAGCGGGCGTCGACCGTGGACTTGCCGCCGTTCTTGTCGGTCAGCGTGAACTGGTAGAGGCCCGTGTCGACGGCGCTCGTGGGGTCCAGGACGGTGATGAACCGCTCCTGGATCTTTCCGACGGGCTTGCTCGCCAGGAACTTCGTGAAGTAGTCGACGATCCCGGCGTGACTGGTACGGATGTCGGAGACGGTCGGCAGCAACACGGCATCGGGAGCGTAGAGGTCCGCGACACGGTTCGGGTCGCCGGTGGCCAGGGCCGCGTTCCACTTGTCGAACAGGGCGGCGATCTGTTGTTCGGTGGGGAGTTGGGCGGTACTCGCCACGACACTGCGCGTAGCGGGAGGCTGGGCGCCGCTTGCGGTCCCGTACGTCGCCCCCGTTCCCGTGAACAGAACGGTGGCGGTGAGGGCGACCGCTGCACAGTACTTGCGTCTCATGAACACCTCCTGTGTCGTCGGTGGTCCATCAGACGGACACTGCCCAGCGTCTCTCGGCGGAGCTGCCCATGCACCTTGAAGCGACGGGGAAGCGGCCACGCACCGATCGACTTCTGCGATCCGCTCGCCCTCGGAGACGAGAAGGCCGAAGCCCGCCACCGCTCTTCTGCCGCCACGCGGCCATCTCCAGGACGTCCAACGGCAGCCCGGTGCGCATGTGGTGGGCGGCCTGCCGGCCGACGAAGCGTCGGGAGTGTGCGAGGCGGCCGGGCGGCGACGGAGCGGTGGCCGGCGGCGACCGGCTGCTTTGCACCGAGTGCGGCCCGCCGCGCCGTAGGCGGTCCGACCGGAGACGTTGCCGATCCGAGGGAGTGTCAGGTTCGTCAGGCCTGGTAGGCGCTGCGTGCGTTCGCCATGCACGCCCACCCCTCCCCGTCTGTCGCGAAGAAGTTCGTGCGGGTGCACCGATCCGCCCGCCGCCGGTGCGCAGGGCCCGACCCGGACGATCACGCACCACGGCCACGCCCGCCCCGAGCGCAACCAGGGCGATCGGGGCCGGTGGCCCGAGCCGGTCCCGGCGAGCGTGATCAGGCCGGAGCTGGTCTGCTGATGGTGAGAGCTGTTCGTGCCGGTGCACCGGGAGGAATCCGGATGAGTACCCATCGAGTGGCACAGGTGGCCTTTGCCGGCGGGCCGTTCGAGATCGTCGAGCGTGACGTGCCGCGGCCGGGCCCCGGGCACGTGCGAATCGCCGTGGAGGCCTGCGGAATCTGCCACGGCGACGCCATGTTCGTGAACGCCGGGCTGCCGGGCGTCCGGTTTCCGCTGGTCCCCGGGCATGAGATCGCCGGGCGCATCGAGGAGCTCGGCGAGGGAACGCAGAGCACCGGTTGGCGGGTGGGCGACCGCGTCGCGGTGGGCTGGTTCGGCGGCAGCTGCGGGTACTGCGCCGCCTGTCGGCGGGGCGACCTCATCCTGTGCCTGAACCTGAAGGTCCCCGGCGGGGCGTACGACGGTGGCTACGCCGAGGCGGTGGTGGTGCCGGCCGACGCCCTGGCCCGGATTCCCGACGCGCTGGCGGCCGTCGATGCCGCGCCGATGGCCTGCGCCGGGGTGACCACGTACAACGGGCTGCGGACGAGCTCCGCACGGCCGGGCGACCTCGTCGCCGTACTCGGCATCGGCGGCCTCGGCCACCTGGGTGTGCAGTACGCGGCCGCCATGGGCTTCGAGACCGTGGCCATTGCCCGCGGCGCCGACAAGGCCGACTACGCCAAGCAGCTCGGCGCGCACCACTACATCGACAGCACGGCCGGCACTCCCGTCGCGGACGCGCTGCAGTCCCTCGGCGGTGCCAGGGTCGTCCTGGCCACGGCCGCGAACTCCGCCGCCATCACGGCGACCGTGGACGGGCTGTCCCACCGGGGTGAACTGGTGGTCATCGGCGCGGACACCGAGCCGTTGGGGATCGCCCCGGTCCAGCTGCTCATGCGCGCCCGGACCGTCCGCGGCCACCCGGCCGGCAGCGCGCAGGACATCCAGGACACCATGGCGTTCAGCGCCCTGCAGGGAATCCGCCCGATGATCGAGACCGTGCCGCTCGACCGGGCCGACGAGGCGTACCACAGGATGCTCCACGGTGCCGCCCGCTTCCGCATGGTGCTCACCACCGGAACGGGGTGACGGGAGACCGTCAGGCCGCCCTGGGCCACAGGCCTGGTCGGCGCGTCGCCGCCGATACCCCTGCGCGACCGGCCGGTTACCCAGCGCTATGATGTTGATCATGTTCATTCTTGAGCTGACCTACATCGCGCCGCTTGAGCGCATCGAAGCGGCCCACCCCGAGCACGTCGCCTGGCTCGACTCGAACTACGAATCCGGCGTCTTCATCGCGTCGGGCCCCAAGGACCCCCGCGACGGTGCGGTCATCGTGGCGGTCGGTGTCGACCGGACGCAGATCGAGGACATCACCAGGAGCGACCCGTACTCGGTGGCGGGGCTGGCCGAGTACACCGTCACGAACTTCCTGGCGATGAGGACGTCGCCGGCGCTGGAGGAGTACCGGCACCAACCGCCGCCGCCCCGGTAGTCGCCCGGCCCGTGCTCCTCGTGGCGGTAGCGCCCGGGAGAGGGGGCGCGGGCTCGCTTCGACGGAGTCGATGAACCGGTCACCGCTCCCGGCGGACGGCGAGCAGGGCCGCGTCGTCCGTCAGTCCGGAGCCGACGTACGCCCGCACGTCCAGGAGCAGCTCGTCCAGCAGGGCGTCCGGCTCCCCGTGCGGGAGGGCGGCCAGGCGCTGGGCGAGCGGGTAGAACCGGTTCGCCGCGTCCCGGGCCTCGGACACGCCATCCGTGTAGAGCAGCAGCAGGTCGCCGCGGTCGAAGGCGAGCGACTCGGCGCGGTAGCCCCCGCCGACCAGGCCGAGCAGCGCCAGCGGCGGTGCGTCGACGGACGGCTCCACCGTGCTGACCTGGCCGTCATGGCAGAGCAGCGGCGGCGGGTGCCCGCAGTTGACCACGACCGCCGGCCCCGGTGTGTCGGGGATGCTGACCAGAACCGCCGTGACGAACTCCTCGCTCGCCGGACGACGGACGAGAGCCGAGTCCAGCCGCCTGGCCACCTCCGCCAGATCCGGCTCGGCCCGCGCGGCCTCACGGAACACCCCCAGCACGTCGGCCGCAGTCTCCACCGAGGCCAAGCCCTTGCCGCACACGTCGCCGAGGAACAACCGCACCCCGTACGGGGTCGGCATCACCTCGTACAGATCCCCGCCGATCCGTGCCTCGGCCTCCGCCGCCACATAGCGCACCGCGACCGCCAGCGGCCCCATCCGCCGGGGCACCAGGCGCAGCAGGGCACGCTGCGCGGCCTCGGCGACCGTGTGGACCCTGGCCAGTTCCCGCTCCTGGCCCGTCACCACCACGACGTTGGCGCAGCTGAAGAAGGTGACCATGACCACTGCGGCCGCCACGGTCGCCATCACGATCGCGGGCACGGCGGCGTCGTAGGCCGCCATGGCGACGACGAGCGCGCCGGCGACCACCCCGGCCGCCAGCGGGACGGTGGCCCGGCGGGTGCCCACACCGGCCAGGACGGGGAGGGCGGCGAGTATCGGGGCGAACGTGATACCGGGCCCGCTGGCGAAATCCAGCGCCACCGTGGTCGCGATCAGCGCGTAGCCGCCGATCGTGACCCGGCGCGACCACCTGGGCAGGAACCGCGGCGAACGCCACGCCCTCGTGTTCGAGACATCAGCCACCGGACTGCCCTTCTGTCCCGCTCGTCCCCACAGCCGCGTCGTTTCCCCCACTCCACAGTTAAGCGCCTCTCCTCTCCCGGATCGACCGGCGGCGCCGCGTCGACACCTCCGGCCCGCCCGATGCGGCCCGCGCCCCGGAGCCGGACGCGCTCGGCGTGGTCCGTTCGAGGAACGCCGATGCCCGGTCGCGGTCGTCAGTCCTCGTCGGGCAGGGCCTGCTCGGTCCAGATGGTCTTGCCGTCCTCGGTGTAGCGGGTGCCCCAGCGCTCGGTGATCTGGGCGATGATGTACAGGCCGCGCCCGCCCTCGTCGTCCCGGGCGGCCTGGCGCAGGTGCGGCGAGGTGTGCCCGGTGTCGGAGACCTCGCAGATCAGGCTGCGGTCCCGGATCAGCCGGACCCGGACCGGCCCGGGGGCGTACCGGATCGCGTTGGTGACCAGTTCGCTGACGATCAGCTCGGTGGTGAACGCGAGCTCTGCCAGGCCCCATTCGTCCAGCCGGTCGGTGGCCAGGCGACGCGCCCGGGCGACCGCCGCCGGGTCGGGCGTCAGCTCCCAGTCGGAGACCTGCCCGGCGTCGAGCCGGCGGGTGCGGACCAGCAGCAGGACGGCGTCGTCGTCCACCGGGCCGGGCAGCAGGGTCGCCAGCGCCTCGTCGCACAGGCTCTCCAGCGGCCGGCGCAGCCCGGCCAGCGTCTCGGCGAGCCCGCGCCGGCCGTCGACGGCCTCCACCAGGCCGTCCGTGTACAGGGCGATCAGGCTGCCGGCCGGCAGGTCCAGCTCGGCGTGCTGGAACGGCGCGCCGCCCAGCCCCAGCGGCCGCCCGGCCGGCAGCTCCGCGTAGCGGACGCCGCCCGCCGGGTCGGCCACGACGGGCGGCGCGTGGCCTGCCCGGGCCAGGCTGCACCGGCCGTCGACCGGGTCGTACACCGCGTACAGGCAGGTCACGCCGCCGCGGGGGCTGCCCGGGCCGCCCTCCTCGCGCACCACGTCGTCCAGGCGGGCGAGCAGTTCGTCCGGATCCAGGTCCATCCGGGCCAGCACCCGGACGCCGACCCGCAGCCGGCCCATCGCAGCGGCGGCCCGCAGGCCGTGGCCGAGCACCTCGCCGACCACCAGGCCGACCCGGCTGCCGGACAGCGGGATGACGTCGTACCAGTCCCCGCCGACCCCGGAGCGGGTGTCGGCCGGCAGGTAGCGGCTGGCCGACTCGACCGCGCTCAGCGCCGGCAGCCGATGCGGCAGCAGGCTGCGTTGCAGCCGCAGCGCAGCGGTGTGCTCCCGGGTGACCACCGGCATCAGCGCCGCACCGATCAGCAGCGCGCCCAGCCCCAGTACGGTCACCCCGCCGACCTGGCCGAGCAGCGGCAGCCGGACGGAGGTCGCGCCGTAGCCGGGGGCGGCGTAGACGTGGAAGGCCGCGTAGCAGAACAGGAACAGCATGATCAGCCCGCCGATCCCGGGCAGCACGCCCTTGAACAGCAGGTCCCGGCGGCTGCGGGTGAGTACCCGGCGGTAGTACCAGACGCAGGCGAAGCCGGTCAGGCCGTAGTAGAAGGCGATCGCCAGGCCCACCGAGCCGATGGAGTCGGCCAGTACGTTGTGGCTGACGGAGGTGAGCAGCACCAGGAAGGCGATCGACACCAGCCCCATGCCGACGGTCGACCAGGTCGGGGTCAGGAACCGGCGGTGCAGCCGGGCGAAGCCGGACGGCACGGTCTTGTGTGCGGCCATCGAGAAGACGGTGCGGGCGGTCGGCAGGATGGTGGTCTGGGTGGAGGCGACCGCCGAGGTCAGCACCATCAGGATCAGCAGTTTGGTGAGCGCGTGGCCGAGCCCGGCGGTGCCGAACACCGCCCCGCCGAGGCCGGAGAGCACGTCTCCGGAGTTGTCCGGGTTGGCCAGCCCGATGCCCGTGGTGCCGACCCCGGCGAAGGCCTGCGCCGAGGTGGCGACCAGACCGTAGATGACCAGCAGCAGCACGGTGGACAGCACGGCGGCCCGCCCGGGGGTGTGCCGGCTGTCCGCGGTCTCCTCGTTGACGGTGAGCGCGGTGTCCCACCCCCAGTAGATGAACACCGCGGCGAGCACCCCGGTGGTCAGCGCTTGGGGGGAGGGGACGTTCAGCGGATTGAACCAGGAGGCGGAGACGTGCGCCGCGGTCGGCGGGCCGCCGGTGTAGACCTTGACCAGGGCGGTGACGGCGAGAAGCAGCAGGACCGCGACCTCCAGGCAGAGCAGCCAGCGCTGCACGGCCGCCGACACCTCGATGCCCACGTAGCAGACCGCGGTCATCAGGGCGATCCAGACCACCCCGGCCACGGTGGTCCACACCCGGCTGGTCGCCAGCGACTCCAGCCCGACCAGCCGGAAGCCGTAGATGCCGGCGATCTCGGCCAGGTTCGCCATCGCGATCACGTCGGCGACGATCAGGCCCCAGCCGCCCATCCAGCCGGCCCGTGGGCCGAATGCGCGGGTGGCCCAGGTGAAGGTCGTCCCGCAGTCGGCGTCGACGGAGTTCAGCTCCCGGTAGGCGTACGCGATCAGCAGCATCGGCACGAACGCCAGCATGGTGATGATGGGGGCCTGCAGTCCCACCCCGGCCACGATCACTCCGAGCGTCGCCGCCAAGCTGTACGCCGGCGCGGTCGAGGAGATCCCGATCGCCACCGACGAGAACAGCCCCAGGGCGCCCGATCTGAGCCCCTTCTCACCGGGGCCGGGCCCGGGTGCGAGCGGCGTGGCGGACTCGGCGGGGCGAGGGGAGCTCTTCACACCAGTTACCCACTCCGCGTCTCGCGGCGGCAAGCCTTGCGATCACCATTCTCCCCGCCCGCCGGGAGGGCCGCCAGACGGGCTCGCGGCGCGGCGCGGCGGGCGGGCCACGGCCCGGATGTGCGATTCCTGGGCCGGGTCACGCGCCGGGCGGGGCCGAGCAGCGCGCAGATCACCAGCGACGGCACGGGCAGCGCGAACGCCTGGACGAGGTCCACCGGCCCGGGGCCGGTGAGCATGGCGTCGATCAGATCGTCGACGGTCCTCTGGACCAGTCGAGGGGTGTGTCAGCGCTGTTCCTCCGGGCGGCCCTCGGCCTCCCAGCGGGTGTGGAAGATCCCGTCCCGGTCGACCCGGCGGTAGGTGTGCGCGCCGAAGAAGTCCCGCTGTCCCTGCACCAGTGCGGCCGGAAGACGCTCCGCCCGCAGGCTGTCGTAGTAGGCGAGCGCGGTTGCGAAGCCGGCGGCGGGCACCCCCAGCTGGGCCGCCACCGAGACGACCCGTCGCCAGGCCGACTGCGCGGAGCCGAGCGCCTCCCGGAAGTGCGCGTCGGTCAGCAGCGTGGGAAGCTCCCGCTCCGCCTCGTACGCGGCCCGGATCCGGTCCAGGAACCGGGCCCGGATGATGCAGCCGCCGCGCCAGATCGCGGCCATCTCACCGGGGTCGATCTGCCAGGAGTACTCCGCGCTGCCGGCCTGGATCTGGTTGAAGCCCTGGGCGTAGGCCACCATCTTGGAGGCGTACAGAGCCTGCTCGACGTCGTTCGCGAACCGGTCCGCCGCCGCGCTGTCGAGCCACGTCTCGGTGGGGCCGGGCAGCCCCCGCCCGGCCTGCCGGAGCGCCACGCTGCCGGACAGCGCCCGGGCGAAGACCGCCTCGGCGATCCCGCTCACGGGCACGCCGAGCTCCAGCGCGCTCTGGACCGTCCAGCGGCCGGTGCCCTTCTGCTCGGCCTGGTCCAGTACGACGTCGACGAAGGGCTTCCCGGTCGCCGCGTCGGTGTGGGCGAGGATCTCGGCGGTGGTCTCGATCAGGTAGGACTCCAGGCGCCCGGCGTTCCAGGTCCGGAAGACCTCGGCGATTGCGTCGGGCTGCAGTCCCGCTCCGTGCCGCAGCAGGTCGTACGCCTCGGCGATGAGCTGCATGTCGGCGTACTCGATCCCGTTGTGGACCATCTTGACGAAGTGACCGGCGCCGTCCGGTCCGACATGGGTGCAGCAGGGCTTGCCGTCGACCTTGGCCGCGATGTCCTCCAGCAACGGCCCCAGGACCCGGTAGGCCTCCGGTGTGCCGCCGGGCATGATGCTCGGCCCCTCCAGCGCGCCCTGCTCTCCGCCGGAGATCCCGCTGCCCACGAAGTGCAGTCCGCGTTCCCGCAGGGCCGCCTCCCGCCTCCTGGTGTCGAGGAAGTGCGCGTTCCCGCCGTCCACCACCACGTCGCCCTCGTCGAGCAGCGGCACCAGCTCGTCGATGACCGCGTCGGTCGGCGCCCCGGCCTTGACCATGATCACGATCAGACGGGGGCGTTCCAGGGCCGCGACGAACTCCTCCGTGGTCCCGGCGGCCACGAACTCGCCCTCGTGTCCGAACTCCTCCAGCAGCGCCGTGGTCCGCGCCTGCGTGCGGTTGTGCACAGCCACGCGGTATCCGTGGCGGGCGAAGTTCCTGGCCAGGTTGCGGCCCATCACGGCCAGTCCGGTGACGCCGATCCGGGCAGGTGACTGCTCGGTCATGACGGGGATCTCCAAAGGTCTCGGGGGCCTGGGGCTGTCGGGATCGAAGACGTCGGGTGCCGGGTACGCCCGCCGCCCTGTCCCTACTCCGCGGAGAGCGCGAGGACCTCGTCCTCGGGAAGCTCGACGTACTCCTGCCCCTCCACCGTGATCTCCGACCCGGAGAGCCTGTTGAAGAGGATCTTCTCGCCGACCTTGACGTCCACCGGGTGCGGCTTGCCGCTCCCCAGCTGCCGGCCGGGCCCTACCGCCACCACCTCGCCCTTCCACGTCACCGGGTCCTGCGGGGTCGGGCCGCCGATCGGCTTGACGATCAGGTGATCGTGCTTCGGGTGGAAGTCGGGCATGGCATGGTCCTCTCGCGTAGGCACCCGCGGCGCAGCCGGGGCCGTCCCTCACACATCGATTCTGCCGAGGTCCGAGGTTTCCGCACCCGGACGGAAGCGGGACACGGGGGAGCGGGACCCGTCACGAGCCGCGGGCCGGGACGAGCGGGTCCGGCGTGTCACTGCCGGGGGAAGCGGCCTCCTCGGCAGGTGCCACGCCCGCCTTCTGCCCGAACGCGAGGTCGTCCGGCTTTTCGTCGGCGCCGGTTTCCCGGCCCGGGCGCGAGCGCATCGAGCCGGCTGTGCCGGGGGAGTGGTCGCGCGTGTGACGCGGGTCTCGGTCCGGGGGAATCGTCTGCACTCAGAGCATCGGCGGCAGTCCGTTCAGTGACCGACAAATAGGACAAACCATGACATAAACCGTGAGCCCACTCACACTGAAAAAGGTCCACGACGGACGATAGTGGCTGCTTGTCGACGCCGCCCGCGAGCCCGGCCGCGACATCTGCGCAGCTCAGCGCGTTGGCCGGTCGTGCAGCCCGCCCCTGCGGATCGGCGTCGTCCGCCCTTGGGTACGACGGTGGGTCGTAGCGAGGGGGTCTTGTCGATGACCGGTCCGGCCTGGCAACAATTGCTGCATCGAGCCACTCCGGCACCTGTCCCGCCGGTGAACGGCCTACCGCCAAGCCGCGCCCCGCGACCGTTACGGCCCCTGTCCGGCCACGGTCCACAACGGGGAGTGACTCGGCCCAACCCGATTGAGGTCTTGCTCTACATGCCCGCTTTCAAGCTCCGTATGCGTACCTCTGCCGCGATTCTTGCCGGTGCCGCCGG
>NZ_JBHVFE010000351.1:0-9657 GCF_042801945.1 Kitasatospora sp. NPDC057542 | reverse complement strand
CCGGGCGCAGGGCGGCCTCCGCGGCGCGGGGCCCGCCGAGGTCCTTGACCGTGAAGCGCAGGAAGTGCGGGTGCGGCGGTGCGGACAGCGAGTACCCGCGCTGGGCGCCGCGGCCGGCGGGGTGGGGCTCGCGATGGCCGCCTCGCTTTTCCCGGTCCGGCTGGTACGGGGCCTGCCGCTGGCCGCCCTGCTCAGCTGCACCGGCCCCGACAGGCGGCCGGTCACCGGGCGGTACGCCCTCCTCCCCGACGGCACCGCGCTGGTGGAACTCGCCGTCGCCAGCGGGCTGCCCCTGATGTCCCGCCCCGCACCGCTCACCGCGACCACGAGGGGCACCGGCGAGACCGTCGCGGCGGCCCTCGACACGGGCGCACGCCGGCTGACGGTCGCCCTCGGCGGCTCCGCCTCCACGGACGGCGGCACCGGCCTGCTCGCGGCGCTCGGCCTGCGGCTGACCGACGCGGAGGGCCGGGACCTCGCCGACGGCGGCGGGGCGCTCCTGCGGGCCCACCGGGTCGATGCCACGGGCCTGCGCCCGGCGCCGCCCGACGGGGTGGTGCTCCTCACCGACGTCACCAATCCGCTGCTCGGCCCGGACGGCGCCGCCGCCGTCTACGGACCGCAGAAGGGCGCGGACCCGAGCGGGATCGCCCTGCTCGACCAGGGGCTGTCCAGGCTCGCCGCGCTCCTCGGTGCGGACCCGGACCAGCCCGGCTCCGGCGCGGCGGGCGGCACCGCCTACGGCCTCACGGCCGCGTGGGGCGCCGTCATCCGCCCCGGCGCCGCCGCCGTCGCCGACCTCCTCCACCTCGACCAGGACATCGCCACGGCGGATCTGGTGATCACCGGTGAGGGCAGGTACGACGCGACCAGCCTGCGCGGCAAGGCCGTTGGCGAGGTACTCGCCCGGGCCGCCCGCGCCGGCGTCCCCGCCCGGATCGTCGCGGGCGAGTCGGCCGACGACCGGGCCCTGACCCTCAGCGCACTCGCGGGCGACCCGGCCTCCGCCCGGGAGCACGCCCGGAAGTGGCTGGTCCGCGCCGGCGCCCGCCTCGCACACGACGCGGCGAAGGGCTGAACTCCCGTCGTCCTGCGCGGCCGGCCGCCGACCGCGCAGGACGGCAACCGGCCCGTCGGCCGGGAGGACGGCACGACCGCTTCGGCACCAGGCTGTCGGACGGTCGGCCTTCAGTCGCACCACGACTCGGCCACCGAGGCGGCCAGAGCGGTGGCCTGGGCGTGGCCCGCGCGGGCAGCAGCCGGCCGGCGTGTGTCGTCCACCATGTTGCGGCCCATCACGCGACGCGCGGCACGGTCCGGGGACAGCAGGACAACGCGCGCCCCGTCGTCGGACAGATCCGCGGCCTGCTGCCGCGCGTCCGGATGCGGCCCGACCGCGTGGGGGATCGGCACAACCGCCAGCACCCGGCGATACCCGCGCGCGAGCTGGAGGTTGGCAGTCGAGCGGCTGCCGCCGTCCATCCAGCGCCGACCCGCCACGGTTACCGGCGGCCATACGACGGGCACGGCACAGCTCGCCGTGACCGCTTCGAGGAGCGTCACTCCGGAGTGCGCGTCGAACACCTCGACGTTTCCGGTCCGGGTGTCGACAGCGGTGATCCGCAACTTCCGCTCGGGCCAGTCGCGCACCTCGCCCAGGAGCGCGCCGACCGTCCCGAAGACCTCGGACTCCGGGCCGGTGCGGGCACGCAGCGCCGTCCGGGCGAGGCGGTCCACGGACCGCTGTGGATCGCGGGAGCCGAGCGCCGCCCAGAGGAAGCGCGCCGTCTGGCTCGCCGTCACCGGGAGACGGACCGCGTCGACCCCGGAGAGCTGACGCTCGTACAGCTCTGCCGCCGGGACGCCGGACAGGAGCCGGGATCCGAAGACGGCACCGCCGGAGGTGCCGATCACGACCTCGGCCCCGGAGAGATCGATCCCGGCCTCGGTGAGTCCGGCGAGGACCCCGGTCAGCCAGGCCCCGCCCACCGGTCCGCCGCCGCCGAGCACGAGTGCGGTGTCTGCCACGCTTCCCCCTTTCGCGGAGGTGCCCGTGGACGTCCACGGGCGACGAAACGGGGAATGGCCCCGCTTGCTCCGCCGACAAAAGCAACAGTACCGGGGAGTGCTCCCCGGTACCGGTGTCGAGATGACAGGGGAGGCGTGACGAGCGAGCCGCCGGCGGTGCGGCACCGTGATGCGCTGCGCAACCGGAAGGCGAGCAGGCGCGGACCGCTTTGCCCGCATGCCGTCCGGGCACGGCAGCTCCCGGACGGCATCGGCCTCGTGGGGTCGCGGAGGCCTACCAGCGGCCGCGCGACGGCGCCGGGTCGAGCTTGGCGCTGAGCGCCGAGAGAAAGGTCGGGAGCTCGTCGACCACGGCCTCGGGGTCCGGGGTGGTCCGCACGGTGCCCCGAACCACGTCCTGGACGACGAGTGTGTGGGTGCCGTCCTCCTCGACGAGTCCAACGGCGTGGAGCAGGGTTTCCATCGAGGCTTCCGTCGGTGGTGCTCCTAGGTTTGGGGGTCGTTGAGCCAGGCGGTCCACGCCTTGGTGGCCAGGTGCTCGTCGGCGTCCTCGGCGAACAGGTGGTGGCCCAGCCAGATCGGCCAGTCCCAGGAGCTGCCGTTGAAGAACCGGTACAGCGCGTCGGGGCCGCGCAGACCGACGAAGTCGGTGCTCAGCCAGTCCACGACCACCTCCTCCGAGCGGCCTTCCCGGCCCGGGAGGGCGAGCGGGAGCCGGTCGCCGACGGCCGCGTCGTCGGCGAGGCCGAGGCGTCGGCGCAGGGCGGCGAAGTCGGCGGGGTCGGTGGTGGTTTCGGGGCGCTGGGCCTTGACGTAGACGGCGGGGCGGCCGGCGAAGTGCCGCAGGTACTCGGCGAGGCCGTGCTGGTAGAAGTCGACGTGCTTCTCGGCCGCGTCCGACCTGGTGTCCCAGCCCTCGTCGACGACGCCCTCGTGCACCCAGTGGATCCCCATGCTCAGGTGGCTCGACCCGTCGGCGACCGGCTCGATGCGGTACCTGAGCGTGTTCGAGAACCCGCCGTCCCTGGTCGCCCGGACGGCGAAGTGGTGCGGGGGCTCCCACGCCACGACGGTTCCGCCTCCGCGGGAGACCGTTCCGCCGACGCGCGGCTCGACCTCCATGGGGTACAGCCAACGGAGGTTGCCGGCCCCGGTGGCGACCGCCTGCCAGACCTCCTCCGGTACGACGGGAAGGTCCTGCTCCCTGCGGACCTCGAACTCTCGGGCCATGGTCGGTACTCCTCTGCAGTGGATGGGGTGTTCAGTAGGTCAGCGGCAGGACGGACAAGTGCCGCTGCAACGGGTTGGGCCGCCATTCGAGGGCCGCCCCGTCGGCGGCCTCGTCGGCCAGCCGCAGGTGCGGGAGCCTGCGGACCAGCGTGCCGACGGCCACCTCGGTCTGGAGTCTGGCCAGCGGGCCGCCGAGGCAGAAGTGCGGGCCCGTCCCGAAGCTCAGGTGCCGGTTGCGGGGGCGTGCCAGGTCGAGCCGGTCGGGGTCCTCGAAGCGGTCCGGGTCCCGGTTGGCCGCAGCGAGGAACGGGTACACCAGCTCGCCCTCGCGCAGCAGTTGGCCGCCGATCTCGACGTCCTCCGCGACGACCCGGACGATCGACTGGGTCGGCGTGTCGTAGCGGGCCAGTTCCTCGACGGCGGTGCGGATCAGCGCCGGGTCCTCGCGCAGCCGGGCCAGCTGGTCGGGGTGGCGCAGCAGGGCGAGCACCCCGTTGCCGATCAGGTTGGCAGTGGTCTCGTCCCCGGCGGTGATCAGGACGAAGCAGGTGGACAGCAGTTCGGAGTCGGTGAGCCGGTCGTCGTGTGCCTGCGTGGCGACCAGGGCGCTGATCAGGTCGTCGCCCGGTTCGCTCCGGCGCTGCCGGATGAGCCCGGACAGGTATTCCTCGTACTGGTCGACGGCGGCCTCGGCCTGCTCGATACCCGCGGTGAGGTTCCCGAGCCGGCGGAACCAGGTCTTGACCTGCGGGCGGTCCTCGGGCGGGATGCCGAAGAGCTCGCAGACGACGGACAGCGGCAGCGGGGAGGCGATCGCCTCGATCAGGTCCATCGTCGGCCCCGCCGCGACCGCCTCGTCGATGAGCTGGTCGACGGTCGCCTGGATGCCGTCGCGCAGGGCTTCGACCCGCCGGGCGGTGAACGCCCGGTTGGCCAGCTTGCGCAGCCGGGCGTGGTCCGGCGGGTCGGTGTTGGTCATCACCCGGCCGAGCCGGTTGGTGAGTCGGCTCAGGGCCTTCAGGTTGCCGCCCAGGCCGCCGAGGGCCCTGGTCATCCGGTCCCGGTCGTTCGACAGGCGCAGGTCTCCCAGGGCCGCGTCGACGTCGGTGTACCGGGTGAGGTACCAGATGCCCTGGGCGCTGCGGTGGACGGGGCTCTCGCGCCGCATGCGGGCATAGAGCGGGTACGGGTCCCGCCGGGCCTCGGGGGTGAGCAGCGCCGCGGCGAGGTCGGCGGGCGGGCCGGGGTGGGCGGACGGGGCGAGGCCCGCCGCGGGGCGGGCCTCGTCCGTGGTGTCGGTCGGGTTCACTACGCGCCGCGCTACCGCTGGGCGTCCATGGCGTCGGCGAGGCTCCTGGGCCGCATGTCGGTCCAGGACGTCTCGACGTACTCCAGGCAGGCGGCGTGGGTGTCGGGGCCGTGGGCGACGGTCCAGCCCTCGGGGACGTCCGCGAACTGGGGCCAGAGCGAGTGCTGGTTCTCGTCGTTGACGAGCACGAGGAAGGTGCCGTCCTGGTCGTCGAAGGGGTTGGTCATGGGAATCAGTCCTCCTGGTGGGAATGGGTGGTGTCGCCGGTCGCCTCGGTGATCCTGGCGGCCAGGATCGGTCCGATCTGGGCCAGTGAGCCGGCTTGGGTCATCCGGTCGTGCCGGGTGGTGATCTCGTGGGACTCGATCCGGCCGGTGACGTACGGACGCCAGATCTCGGGCTTGGCGTTGTCCTCGGCCCGGTCGATCGTGGAGTTGAACAGCAGCAGGTCTCCTTCGAACCTGCCGGGGACGAAGTCGACCGCCAGCTTCGCGTTGTTGATCATGATCTGGACGATGACCTCGATCTGCCGCTCGGTCAGGCCCTGCAGCGCGCTGCCCCGCCGGTTCAGGACCTCGGCGACCTCGGTGTAGGTCACCACCTGGTCGCCCAGCTCGTCCGGGTCGACGTCGAGCACACCGACGAGCACGTCCCGCTCGGTGGGCACCGGCACCTCCTCGAACTGCACGTCCTTCACCGGGTAGGCGTCGAGGATCGCCAGCAGCGCGGTCCGCTCGCCTCGCGACTGCAGCTCGCAGGCCACCGCGTGGGCGACCAGCCCGCCCGCGGACCAGCCGAGCAGCAGGTACGGGCCCTCCGGCCGGATCTTCTGGATCTGGTCGGCATAGTCGGCCGCCATCTCCTCGAAGGACGTCGGCAGCGGTTCGGGCCGGCCGAGGCCGCGCGCCTGGATCGCGTAGACCGGGTGCTGCGGGCCGAGGTGGTTCAGCAGCCCGCTGTACGACCAGCTGATGCCGCCGCCGGGGTGGATGCAGAACAGCGGCGTGCTGGTCCCGGTCGAACGCAGCGGCAGCACCACGTCCAACGCGTCGTCGGGGTTGTCCATGACCAGGCGCTCGGTGAGACCGGCCACGGTCGGTGCCTCGAACAGCATGCGCAGGCCCAGCTCCAGGCCGAGGGTCTCGCGGACCCGGGAGGCGAGGCGGGCGGCCAGCAGGGAGTGCCCGCCGAGGTCGAAGAAGTTGTCGTCGATCCGCACCTGCTCCCGGCCGAGGACCTCGGCGAACAGGCCGCACAGCAACTGCTCCTGCGGCGTCCGCGGGCCGCGCCCGGCATCCGACACCCCGTACTCGGGGGCCGGCAGGGCGGCCCGGTCCAGCTTTCCGTTGGCGGTCAGCGGCAGCGCGTCCACGGTGACGAACGCCGCCGGCACCATGTAGTCGGGCAGTTCACGGCGCAGCCGGCCGGGCAGCTCACCCGTCTCGGGCGTGCCCTCGGGGGTGGGCACCAGGTAGGCGACCAGCCGCTTGTCGCCCGGCCGGTCCTCACGGGCGACCACGGCCGCCTGGGCGACACCCGGACAGCCCGCCAGGACCACCTCGATCTCTCCGGGCTCGATCCGCAGGCCGCGCAGCTTGACCTGGTGGTCGGCGCGTCCGGCGAACTCCAGCGTGCTGTCGGGACGCCACCACGCCAGGTCGCCGGTGCGGTACATCCGGCTCCCGGGCGGCCCGTACGGGTCGGCGGTGAAGCGCTCCGCCGTCAGGCCGGGCCGGCCGAGGTAGCCGCGGGCCACGCCCGTCCCCGCGAGGTACAGCTCGCCGACCATGCCGGTCGGCACCGGCCGCAGCCGGGCGTCGAGCACGTAGGCGCGCATGTTCGCCATCGGCCCGCCGATCGGCACGGTCGCGGCGTACTCGGGGAGGCTGCGCACCGGGTGGCAGGTCGCCAGGGTGGTGGCCTCGGTGGGCCCGTAGCCGTTGACCACCTCGATGCCGGGGCAGGCCGCCAGCACCCGGGCGACGGCGGCCGGGGAGACCACGTCACCGCCGGTCCACACCTCGCGCACCCCGGCGAGCAGGCCCGGCCGCTCCTCGGCGACCAGGCGGAACAGGCCCGCCGTCAGCCACAGTCCGGTCACCCCGTTCGCGGTGAGCGTGTGCTGGAGCAGGTCGAGGTCGAGCTGCTCGGGCGGTGCGACCACGACCCGACCACCGTTGAGCAACGGCACCCACAGCTCGTAGGTGGAGAGGTCGAAGGCCGTCGGGGAGTGCATCAGCACCCGCTCGTGTCCGCCGCCCCGCCATTCGGGAGTGAGCGCGAGGCCCACCACGTCACGGTGGGTGACGGCCACGCCCTTCGGCCGGCCGGTCGAGCCGGAGGTGTACATGATGTACGCCAACTGCCCTGGTTCACAGGGGACTTCCACGCAGGAGGAGTCAGGCTCGGACTGCACCAGTGCGGTCAGCACCTCCTGGGTGAGCACCAGGGCGGCCCCGCTCTCCCGCAGGATCAGGTCGATCCGGGAGGAGGGGAAGCGCGAGTCCAACGGCACGTAGGCGCCGCCCGCCTTGATGATCGCCAGAATCGCCACCACCAGCTCCGCCGAGCGGTCCAGCATGACCGCGACCGGCGTCTCCGGCCGCACGCCCTGGCGGATCAGCGCCCGTGCCAGGCGGTTGGCCCGCAGGTCGAGCTCCGCGTACGTCAGCTCGACACCGCCTGCCACGACCGCGACCGCCTCCGGAGTGGCCCGCACCTGGCGGGCGAACAGCTCCGGCACCGCGGCCTCGGGCAGCTCGGCCGGGGCGCCCTTGGATCCGGCGAGCAGTCGGCGGCGTTCCTCGCCGGACATGATGTCGATCCGGCTGATCGGCCGGTCGGGGTCGGCGACCGCCGCCCGCAGCAAGCGGACCCAGCGCTCGAACAGCAGCTCCACGGTGGGCGCGTCGAACAGGTCGGTGGCGTACTCCACCGCGCCGACCAGACCGTGGGACCCGCCGTCCGGGCGGAACTGCTCGGCCAGGCTGAACGTCAGGTCGACCCGCGAGGTCCCGGTCGGCGCCCCCAGGTGGCCGGTCTCCAGCCCCGGCAGCGCGAACTCACCGATCGGCGCGTTCTGCAGGGCCAGCATGATCTGGAACAGCGGGTGGTGGGCCAGCGACCGGGTGGGGTTGACGGCTTCGACCAGGTACTCGAACGGCACGTCCTGGTGGTCGTACGCGGTGAGCGCCTTCTGCCGTACCCGGCCGAGCAGTTCGGCGAAGCCGGGGTCGCCGCTGGTGTCGGTGCGCAGCACCAGGGTGTTGACGAAGAACCCGACGAGCTCGTCCAGCGCCTGGTCGGTCCGCCCGGCGATCGGGCTGCCGATCGTGAGGTCCGTGCCGGCGCCGAGCCGGGTGAGCAGGGCGGCGAGGCCGGCCTGGAGCACCATGAACAGGCTGGCGCCGCGCTGTGCGGCCAGGTCCCGCAGCGCCTGGTGCAGTTCGGCGTCCAGGCGGACCACCACTTGGTCGCCCAGCTGGGAGGCCACCGGCGGCCGGGGCCGGTCGGCCGGCAGCTGCACCTGCTGCGGAATTCCTGCCAACTCATCCTTCCAGTAGGCCAGTTGCCGGGCGAACAGGCTGTCCGGGTCGGCGGCGTCGCCAAGCAGGTCGCGCTGCCAGGCGGTGTAGTCGGCGTACTGCACCGGCAGCGGGGACCACTGCGGTTCCTCGCCCCGGCAGCGGGCCGCGTAGGCCGCCGCCAGATCACCGGAGAGCGGACCCATCGACCAGCCGTCGGCGGCGATGTGGTGGACCACGACGAGCAGCACGTGCCGCTTGGGGGCGAGCACGTACAGCTCCGCCCGGATCGGCGGCTCCGCAGCCAGGTCGAAGCCGCGTTGGGCCGTCTCCGCCAGCCGCTCGGCCAGCCGGCGCTCGTCCAGCTCGACCACCGGCAGTGCCGGGTGCGCCCGGTCGGCGCTCAGCACGACCTGATACGGCACGCCGTCGCTCTCGCGGAAGACCGTCCGCAGGCTCTCGTGCCGGGCGACCACGTCCGCGAGCGCGGCGTGCAGGGCCGAACGGTCGAGGCCACCGGTCAGGCTGAGCGCGAGCGGCATGTTGTAGGTGGCGCTCGGCCCGTCCATCCGGTGCAGGAACCACAGACGGCGCTGGGCGAAGGACAGCGGCACGCGCTCCGGGCGGGGCCGGGCGGTCAGCGCGGGCCGCGCCGCTCCGGAGCCGTCCAGGCGAGCCGCCAACCCGGCCACGGTCGGGGTCTCGAACAGCGTCCGGACCTCCAGCTCCGCACCGAGGGTCGCCCGGACCCGGGAGGCCAGGCGCGTCGCCAGCAGCGAGTGCCCGCCCAGGTCGAAGAAGCTGTCGTCGACGCCGACCTGCGCCAGGCCGAGCACCTCGGCGAACAGCTCGGCAAGGAGCTGCTCCTGCGGGGTGCGCGGCGCCCGCCCGGCCGCGGCCGGGCCGAGGTCGGGGGCGGGCAGCGCGCGGCGGTCGAGCTTGCCGCTGGCCGTCAGCGGCAGCGTCTCCAGCGCCACGAACGCCGACGGGACCAGGTAGTCGGGCAGCCGGTCCCGCAGCCAGTCGCGGAGTTCACCGAGGAGGGCCCCGGTGCCACGGCTGCCGGTCGGGCGGTTGGTCAGCGAGGACAGCGTCCGGCCCGTGCCCCGGGCCGGACGGTACGGCTCGACCGGGGAGCCGTGAAGCGTCCGCGGGTCGGCGAAGACGACGTCCACGGCGTCGGCCTCGGTAGCCGACCAGGTGACGACCACCGAGCGGCCGAACTCCAGCCCGAGGGCGTGGAAGTCCTCCGGGTCGGGGAGGTTGTCATCCTCCGGGGCGTGCAGCCGTTCCCGCAGCTCGGCGAGCGTTCCGTCGCCGTTCCGCACCGCCCGGGCCAGGTCGGCCTCGCGCACCACCCGGCGGTTCGGCACCCCGGTGATCCGCAGCACGTCGGCGGGCGCCTGGGCGAGCAGCTCGCGCAGCTCGTCCGGCCCGGCGACCTGCCGGCCCCAGGCCAGCTCGACGGACCGGTCCCGCGCCTCGACCGGTACGGCCGTCCGCTTGTGCAGCGTCACGTCGTAGCGGTAGCGGGTCAGTTCGTTGTGGTGGCGGCCGCGCTTGACC
>NZ_JBHVFE010000350.1:0-9657 GCF_042801945.1 Kitasatospora sp. NPDC057542 | reverse complement strand
CGCGGGACCCGACCGGGCCCCGCTGAACGGAAGCCGTGGGCCGGCGGGTTCAGACCGGACGCGGTTCTGTCGAACCCCGGACGGGGCGCCGTCCGTGCTACCGGCTGAGGGCGGTCGGCAGCCGGCCCGAGGAACGGACGAGGAGGACAGCGATGGCCTGGTACCAGGGGTCGAGCCGGATCACGGTGACGGCGGTGGAGGGGCGGTTCCCGCAGCGGGCGGTGGTGACCGTCCGGGGTGCCGCTCCGGTGGAGATCCCGGGCGAGGTCGGCGCCGTCCACTTCGTGGAGGCGGAGAGCTGGCAGCTCGACCTGGAGCACCGGGACCAGGGCGAGTGGTACCCCAACGTCCGTGCGGTGCAGAGCCGGTGGCAGGAGGTCCGGGGCGTGCTGACGCAGGTCGTGCACAGCCGTAACCAGGACCGGGCGGGCGACCGGCAGGGCCGCAACCTGGTGCTGCGGATCGAGCGGGTCGTGCCGGGCGGTGACGATCCCTCGACCGCGCCCGCCGCCCCTGCCGCGCGCCGCACCACCGCCGCGCACCCGGCTCCGGCCGCCTCGGCGGGCCGCGTGCCGCGCACCTCGGCCGGCCCGGCGAGCGGCGGCTCGGCCCCGGGCGTGCGGACGACCACCTCGGGCGGCGCGACCTGGACCGCCACCTCGTCCGGGACGGCCGCCCCGGCCCGGACGACGACCACGGCCGGCTCCTGGAACGGCTGACCGGGCCGGTCACGGCCTCAGGCGCGCCGGTCTGGCCCGCGCCAGCTCCACCTGACGGGTCATCCGCCACCGCTCGGGGGCGGTTCCAGGGCCCGCTCCCAGTGCCGGAGCGCCTCGGCCCGGCCGGAAGAGCGTGTGGGCCAGGTTGTTGAGTGCCGGGACAGCAGCCGCGGATCGCCCCGCGTGGTGGGCGCCGGGAGCCGGGCCGGGCGGGTGGCGGCAGGGGTAGCCCGGGTCGGTCATCGCGGTGACGGTGAACGGCGCGGTGAACGCCGTGTCGTTGCCGGTTCGATCCTCTGACCACGTGGGGGCGGGCGCAGGGGAGGCCCAGGGGGCGGGCGCAGGAGGGACGAGCGCGTGGGAGCTTCGGGGGGAGGGACGAGCGCGTCGGAGTTTCGGGGAGGGGCGCCGCGCGAACTCAGGTGGCCACCGGGGACGCCGAGTTCAGGATCGCGACCCGACGGGGGCGCGTCAGCAGCCATGGTCAGGGAGGCTTCCCAAGTGCTCCGCGGGCCATCGCGGGTTGCCACTGGAGCACCATTGGGAAACTCTCCTAACGTCAATCATTGACCCCGGAGTCCGGTGCCCCGATTCTGTGAGACACCGCCGGTGGACCGCCGCCGTCCGTACGGGTGCTCCGCCTCCTTCTCCCTGATCTGCCGTCACCGCTCCCCTGGATCGATGAAAGTGAGTTGGCATGCGCAAGACCATCGGGGTCCGTCTCGCCGCCCCGCTGCTGGCCGCCGCCCTCGGCCCGGCCGCCCTCCTGTCGGCCCCCGCGACCTCCGCGGCGGCGGCCCCCGCCGCGGCCGCCGTGCCCGGGCTGGCCGCCGCGCCGTACGAGTACCTCGGCTGGGGCAGCCCGCAGAAGCCGACCGACGTGATGAAGGCGACCGGCATCAAGTGGATCACCCTGGCCTTCGTCCTCTCCGACGGCGGGTGCAACCCGAAGTGGGACGGCAGCCGGGCGCTCACCGGCGGCTCCGACGAGGCCGCCATCACGTCGATCCGGGAGGCCGGCGGTGACGTCGTGGTCTCCGTCGGCGGGGGGAGCGGGAACAAGCTGGGCGAGAAGTGCTCCAGCGCGAGCGCGCTGGCCGGCGCCTACCAGAAGGTGATCGACGCCTACCAGCTGAAGGCGCTCGACATCGACATCGAGAACACCGAGTTCGGCAGCGCGACGGTCCGTCAGCGGGTGGTCGACGCGCTGAAGATCGTCAAGTCCAAGAACCCCGGCATCGTCACCTACGTCACCATGGGCACCACGCCGAGCGGCCCGGACGCCGCCGGCAAGGACCTGATCAAGCGGGGCGCCGCGGCCGGCCTGGCGAACGACGGCTGGGTGGTGATGCCCTTCGACTTCGGCGGCCACAGCGGCAGCATGGGCCAGGCGACGGTCAGCGCCCTCGACGGGCTGAAAGCGGCGGTCAAGAGCGCGTACGGCTACAGCGACGACGCGGCGTACCGGCACATCGGCGTCTCCTCGATGAACGGGAAGACCGACGAGGCGGGGGAGACCGTCACCACCGGCGACTTCCGCACCATCCTCGGGTACGCCCAGCAGCACCACATCGCGCGCTTCGCCTTCTGGTCGGTCAACCGGGACCGCGCCTGCGGTTCCGGCACGGACACCGAGGCGTGCAGCAGCATCGCGCAGTCCCCGTACGACTTCACCAAGATCGTCGTCCAGTACCAGGGCTGAGGTGGCCCCGGCGGGGGCGGGCCGCCGGGAGGGTCGCCGAGTCGTTTCCCCCGCGCCGCTCCGCCCAGGTCCGCCCCCACATCCCTGAGCCACCACAGGCGGCACACCAACTGCGGCTCTCCGTCAGCGTGCTGACCCCGGACCAGGTGGAGGAGGGGGCGCGCCGCCTGTCCCGGCTGCTCACCGACCGCCTCGCCTGACAACCGCCCCCCCGCCCCCCGCCCCGCCCCCGTCGTGCGCCGGAGCGAGGGCGGTCCCGGTGCGAGGCGATGTCAAGGACTCCGTACGGCAACGCTGTCGTGCCGCGGCCCGGACGGTGACGGGTACTACTCGGCCGGCGCGGTGAAGGCGGACGTGGGAACGTTCTGTGTCGGGGAGGAACGGGGCTGCGGCGGCAGCGTCATCCGGAGCAGCGAACCGCTCGGCGGCTCGGAGACCACGGTGAGGCCACCGCCGTGGCCCTCGACGACGGCGCGCACGATCGCCAGGCCGAGCCCGGTGCCGGGGCGGCCCGACGACCGGGTCCGGCCGCTCCCGTCCTCGGCCTGCGACCCGGCGAAGCCGATGCCCGTGTCCTCCACCTCGACCACGGCACCGTCGCGGGTCGCGCGACAGCGCAGCGCGATGCTGTCCCCGTCCACGGTGAACTTCACGGCGTTCTCCACCAGGGCGTCGAGGGCGGTCTCAAGCCGGGACTCGTCGCCCTCGACCAGGACGGAGGGCGCGTCCAGGCGCCAGTCACGGTCCGAGGCCGGCCGCCACCGCTGGACCGTCCGCCGCAGGAGAGCGCCGAGGTCGACGGGGGCCCACTCGAACGTGGCGGGCTCGTAGGCGTCGGCCAGGACGAGCAGCCGCCCGGCGAGGCCGCCGAGCTTGTCCAGCTCGTCCACCACGACGTCGAGGTCGTCCCTGCTCTCCGGGGTCGACAGCTCGTCGCGGACCATCTCCGCGTAGCAGCGGGCCACCGTGATCGGCGTGCGCATCTCGTGCGAGCAGTTGCGCACGAACAGCTCCTTGACCTCCTGCGCGCGGCGCTCGCGCTCGACGAGGTTCTGGGTCTCCGCGAGGGCGGCGGCCCGCCGCCGGACGTGCCAGACCATGCTGAGGAAGACCATCGCCATCAGCGGCACCTCGGCGAGTTCGTCCCACTCGGCGTGGCCCTCCGCGATGAACCGGCTCAGCGCGGTACCCGTGACCAGGGTGACCACGGTCAGCACGGCGGACGTGCGACGGGCCGACCAGCTCTGGAAGCCGTAGACGATGGACATGCTGATCCACACCAGGTGGAACACCACGGTTTCGAGGGCGGGTTCGACGAGCAGCAGCAGCTGGCTGCACCCGGCGAACAGCACCCAGCCGGCGAAGACCAGCCGCCTGCGCTCAGCCGGCACTGAAGGCGTACCCGACATTGCGCACCGTCTCGATGACCGGCCGGGGCACCTTGCCGCGGATCCGGCGGACCGTCGCGTCGACCACGTTGCTCCCGAGGTCGTCGGTGTGGCCCCAGACGCTCGCGAGGAGCTCACGCCGGCTGCACACCTCCCCGGCCCGCCGCATCAGGTGCCCGAGCAGCATGAACTCGCGGTGCGACAGGGGCACTTCCCTCCCGCCGAGGCTGAGCGCCTGCCGTTCGAGATCGAGCGTGACCTCCCCGACGTGGAGCCACCGCTGGGACACGCCGGTGGAGGGTGCACGGAGCCTGGTCCGGACGCGCTCCACCAGCTCCGCGGTCGCGAAGGGCTTGCCGAGGAAGTCGACGGCCCCGAGCCGGAGGCAGCGGACACGGGTGGCGACGTCCATCACGGCGGACAGGACGAGGACCCGCTGATCGGGCTTCCGGTCGAAGGCGCGCCGCATCACCTCGAACCCGTCGAATCCCGGCAGCATGAGATCGAGCACGACCAGGTCGAACTCGCCGGCCCGCAGCCGGTCCACGGCGTCCGGACCGGACTCCGCGGCGTCGATGACGTGACCGTCCGCTTCCAGCGTGCGCTTGAGGTAGGCACGTAGCCGCGCCTCGTCCTCGACGACCAACAGCCGGGCCATGGTGGGCTACCGTCTCCTCCCCTGCCGCTCTCGCCCCTGGGCTGTCATCTGCGGCTGCGTCGGATCCTACAAGTGCCCAACCCGTCATTCCACAAACGATCCGGCGAAGGCGTCGGGATCGACCCGGTTTGCTGCCCTCCGGCAGCGGGTGGTGTGACGGCGCGTCAGTGCCCGTGTGCGCCGGGCAAGGGTGCGCCGACGTGCCGACGTCCCAGGCGGTCCGGCCTCGCGACGCCCGTCATGACAGCCGGATGAGAGACCTGTCATCTTCGCCCCCGCGTCCGGCGGCCGGCCCCAGGCTTGTCGCGCGCGTCACCAGTCGGCGGCAAGGGCCCGTGCCCTCGGTCCCGCCGCCTCCCGGTGGGCCGGGCGATCCGGACCCGAGCGCGCAAGCGGCGGCAGGTCGCCGAGGAAAGAGGAAAGACGTGTTCACCAAACAGGTCATGAGAACGGTGCTGAAACCGAGACGGGGCACCATCGCTCTGGTCGGCGTGGGGACGATGGTGGCAGCCTTGCTGGGGCTGCCGCCGTCGCCGCTCCAGCAGATACCGGAGGCTGCCGCGAGCGGGTCGAGCAGCGCGACGGACGAGACGAAGGCACCGCACTACTTCGGCCCATGGCCGAACTGGGCCAACAGCCCGCTGACCCTGTCGAAGGCCAAGGTGTCCATCGCGTCCACCACGATGTCGGCGGGAAACCCGCTGGTCGACCGGGCGTACGCGACGGACTTCGCGACACCGCCGGGCGCGCTGGGGCCCGTGCTCGTCGTCCTGGGCGGCTCTCCGCTGCCCGCCGGCACCCTCAAGAGCTTCCAGACCTGGAACCAGACCAAGCCGGGGGGCAGCCCCTCGGCCTCCGAGGGAGGCCTCTTCCACGCCTACGTCCTGCGGCCGACGGGCACACCGGACACGTACACCGTCGTGGCCGACAGCGGGCTGAAGACGGTGCCCAAGCCGACCGCGGCAGCCGGAGAGGTCGCGACGTACGAGGTCCCCGACGTCGCCGTGCAGGCCGACGACGTCATCGGCTTCTACGGTCAGGGCGTCCCGGTCGACACCGGTCTCGGCTCCGCCACCGACGCCTTCGTGTACCCGGCCGGCATCGACAGCACCACGACCCCGCCGACCAACGCGCCTCCGGCCGCGGGTGCCACGGTGACGCTGGGTTCGGCCGTCTATCCGCGCTACCCGGCGCAGGACCGGCAGTACTCCTTCGGGGCGCAGGTGATCCCGGCGAGCACCGGGCTCGGCGCCACGGCGACGGCCACGGTGGACCCGCAGACCGGCGGCATCTCAGGCATCGAGGTGACCTCCCCCGGACGGCACTACGTCGCGGGCGCGACCTCGGTCACCATCGAGGGCGGCGCCACGGCGGCGACCGCGAAGGCCACCGTCAAGGCGACCGGGGCCGTGGTCGGCCTCACGGTCGACGCGGGCGGCAGCGGCTACGGCGGCTTCGCGGTCGGCATCACCGGCGGCGGTGGCAGCGGCGCCACCGCGACGGCCTCCGGCGGGGTGAACGCCGTGACGGTCACGGACGGCGGGGCCGGCTACACCATGCCGACGGTCGACTTCGACCTTCCCGACGACCCGAACGGCACGGTGGCCAAGGGGCACGTCGACCCGGCCGATCTCAGCGCGGACGGCAACGTCACCAAGGTGACCGTCGACGAGCCCGGCAGCGGCTACAGCAGCGCACCCGGCGTCGTGATCCGCAACGGGACGCTGGCCGACCCGATCAACGGCGCGACGAAGGCGACGGCCGCCGCAGGCCTGAAACTGGTAGCGGTCAAGCTGGACAAGGTCGGCTCCGACTACACCGCAGCGCCCGCCGTCACCATCACCGACCCGACGGGCAGGGGCGGTACCGGGGCGACGGCGACGGCCGTGACGGACACCGGGGCGATCAGCGGGATCGAGGTCACCAGCCCGGGGGCCGGCTACCTCACGGTCGGGATGAAGAAGTTCCAGGACACCCTGCCGCTGACCTGCAACCCCGGGGCGGACGGCACGGGTTGTCCCGACGTCGCACAGCTGCAGGCACCGTCGACGAAGCCGTCGGAGAAGTTCATCCCGGTGGCCGTTGCGGAGTCCGTCACCACCAGCGGCAAGCCGGCCGACGAGTACGTCATCGGTCTCGTGCAGTACCTCACCCGGTTCTCCTCCGACCTGCCGCCGACCCTGGTGCGGGGCTACGTCCAGCTGTCGACGGGCGCGGTGCCCGGCCGGAAGGTCCCGCTCTACAACGAGCTGATGGACGGCACCAGGCAGCCGCTGCCGTACACGGGTGTGACCTCACCGCAGTGGATGGGCCCCCTCATCGCCGCGACCAAGGACCGGCCGGTGCGGATCGTGTTCCGCAACCTGCTCCCGAAGGGCGCCGACGGCGACCTGTTCCTGCCGGTGGACAGCAGCGGCATGGGCGCCGGCATGGTCCCGATGACGATGCCCCCGCCGAAGAACGACGGCACCGTCACGGACGAGGTGCGCAATCCCCCGTGCACCGACGACAAGGCCGGCTGCTTCACGGACAACCGGGCCACGCTGCACCTGCACGGCGGCGTCACGCCGTGGATCAGCGACGGCACCCCGCACCAGTGGATCACCCCGGCCGGCGAGACCACGCAGTGGCCGCAGGGCGTCAGCGTGCAGAACGTGCCGGACATGGTGGACAGCACCGGGGCGACGCTCTGCGCCGCGAAGGACGACGGCTGCTCGACGTTCTACTACACCAACCAGCAGAGCGCCCGGCTGATGTTCTACCACGACCACACCTACGGCATCACCCGGCTGAACGTGTACGCCGGCGAGGCCGCGGGCTACACCATCACCGACGACACGGAGAAGGCACTGGTCAACAGCGGCACGATCCCCGACGCGGCCGACACCCTCCCGCTGCTCGTCCAGGACCGCACTTTCGTGCCGGACGACTCGCAACTCAAGGACCGGAAGGACACCACCGGCAAGACCGTCTCCTACGGTCAGGACCCCACCTGGGACACGAAGCGCTGGGGCGGCAAGGGCAGCTTCTGGTACCACCACGTCTACATGCCCGCGCAGAACCCGGGCGACCCGTCGGGCATGAGCTCGTACGGGCGCTGGATGTACGGTCCGTGGTTCTGGCCGCCGGCCGGCGACACCAGGTTCGGGCCGATCGCCAACCCGTACTTCGACCCGAAGTGCAAGCTGGACGACTCGTCGACCTGGCAGTACGAGAGCGCCCCGTTCTGCGAGCCGGAGCAGATCCCCGGCACGCCGAACATCTCGATGGGCATGGAGCAGTTCAACGACACTCCCATCGTCAACGGGGTCGCCTACCCGAAGGTGACGCTCCAGCCGAAGACCTACCGGATGCGGCTGGTCAACGCCGCGAACGACCGCTTCTTCAACTTCCAGTGGTACAAGGCCGATCCGAAGCAGGGTGACGGCACGACCGAGGTGGCGCTGAACGCGGACGAGCTGGCGGTCGCGCAGACCGACCCGAACGTGTCACCCACCCCGGCGGACGCGAACAACGACGCCGCCGGCCCGGACTGGATCCAGATCGCCAGCGAGGGCGGCTTCCTGCCGGCACCGGCCGTCATCGACGGTCAGCAGCCGACGACCTGGATCACCGACCCGACGCGCTTCGACTTCGGCAACGTGGACAAGCACTCGCTCACCGTCGCGCCGGCCGAACGCGCCGACGTGCTGGTGGACTTCTCGAAGTTCGCCGGCAAGACGCTCATCCTCTACAACGACGCACCCGCGGCCTACCCGGGACGCATCTCGTCGTACGACTACTACACGGGTGCCCCCGACCTCACCCAGGCCGGCGGCGCACCGAAGGTCCTGCCGGGATACGGGCCCAACACCCGCACCGTGATGCAGGTGACCATCGCGGACACGGCACCGGCTCCGACGTTCAACCTGGCGAAGCTGCAGGCAGCCTTCAAGCACCACGCGGACGGCTCGGGTGTCTTCGAGTCCGGGCAGAACCCGGTGATCGTCGGTCAGGCGGCCTACAACTCGGCGTACGGCACGAGCTTCGCCGCCAGCAGCAACTGCAACGTCAAGAACAGCTCCGTCAAGACCTGCGACGGCCTGGTCCGCGTCAACGACACGTCGACGTTCGGCTTCAACACGCTCAAGGCGCCAACCGCCAAGATGACGATGCCGCTGCAGCCGAAGGCCATCCACGACGAGATGAACGCGACGACGTTCGACAGCTACGGCCGGATGTCGACCAACCTCGGCGTCGAGGCGTCGCCACCGACGCCGGGGGCGCAGAACGCGACGCTGTACCCGTACATCAACCCGCCGACCGAACTGATCGACGGCACCGGCCTGCCCAGAGCGGACGCGAAGGTGACGCCGATCAGCACCAGCGCGGACGGGACGCAGATCTGGCGGTTCACCCACAACGGGGTGGACACCCACCCGATGCACTTCCACCTGTACGACGTCCAGGTCCTCAACCGGGTGACCTGGGACAACATCGTCATCAAGCCGGACGCCAACGAGCTGGGATGGAAGGACACGGTGCGGATGAGCCCGCTGGAGGACACGATCGTCGCGCTGCGGCCGATCGTGCCGACGGTGCCGTTCGAAGTGCCGAACTCCGTCCGGCTGCTCGACCCGACGATGCCGGCCGGTGACACATCGATGTTCCACAATGTCGATCCGCAGGGCAACCCGACGGCAGCCATCACCAACAAGCTGGTGAACTTCGGCTGGGAGTACGTCATCCACTGCCACATCCTCAGCCACGAGGAGATGGACATGATGCGGCCCCAGTTGCTGGCACTGCCGCCTGGGAAGGCGAGCGGGCTCGCGTCGACCGTCGTGGGCACGGGTGAGAGCGCCCGGATCCGGCTGGAGTGGCAGGACAACTCGATCAACGAGACCGCCTTCCTCATCCAGCGGACGAGTGACGGCGGCACCACGTGGGTCGACGCCGGCACGGTCGAGTCGCCCCTGGACCAGCCGAACACCCACGGGGCCCGCACCTTCGTCGACCCGACGGCATCGGTGACCACGCCCTACCTCTACCGGGTCGTGGCGCTCAACACGGTCGGGTACGGCGGAGAGTTCCCGGGCATGACGGTGAAGTCGGTGTCGGACCCGCTCCAGGTGACCCCGGCACCGTGATGCCCGGAGGGCGGGGCCCCGGTCACGGCTGAGTGATCACGTACGGCAGGAGGGCGGGCCC
>NZ_JBHVFE010000349.1:0-9659 GCF_042801945.1 Kitasatospora sp. NPDC057542 | reverse complement strand
GACCTTCACGGTCCTCGCCCCGCTTTTTCGCGTTCCCGGGGATGCCGATGTCACGTCCGGGGGTGGTGTCCGGTCGGTAGGGACGACGGGTTCTTCCGAGAAGGGGTGGTGCGGTGATGGGAACGGTGCTGGTGACCGGGGCGACGGGGACGCTGGGGCGGGAGGTGGTGCGGCTGCTGGTGGCGCGCGGGGTGGTGGTGCGGGGGTTGAGCCGGCGGGTGCGGGACGGGGGTGACGGGGTCGAGTGGGTGGTCGGGGACCTGGTGAGCGGGGCCGGGATCGCGGAGGCGATGGCCGGGGTCGAGGTGGTGGTGGACTGCGCGACCACCCAGCGGAAGGCGGACCTGGCCGGGGTCCGGACGCTGGTGGCGCGGGCCCGGGAGGCCGGGGTGCGGCACCTGGTGTACGTGTCGATCGTCGGGATCGACCGGGTGCCGATCGCGTACTACCGGACGAAGCTCGCCTGTGAGGGGGTGGTGCGGGAGTCGGGGCTGGGCTGGACGGTGCTGCGGGCGACGCAGTTCCACGACCTGGTGCTGAAGTTCTTCGACGCCTCCGCCCGGCTGCCGCTCTTCCCGGTGCCGAGCGGGTCGGCGTTCCAGTCGGTGGACGTGCGGGAGGTGGCCGCGGCGGTCGCGGACCTGGCGGGGGAGGAGCCGGCCGGCTTCGCGCCGGAGGTGGGCGGCCCGCAGGTGCGCTCCTACCGGGAGCTGGCCGAGGCCTACCTGCGGGCGGCGGGCAAGCGCCGACTGCTGCTGCCGCTGCGCCTGCCGGGAGCGGCCGGCCGGGGCCTGCGGGCGGGCGGCAACCTGACACCGGATCGGGCGGTGGGCCGGGGGACCTTCGAGGAGGCACTGGAGCGGCGGTTCGGCGACCGCTGAGGCCCGCGACTGTCAACCAGGGTTGACACCTGCGCAAGTGTCAACCAGAGTTGACGGCATGAGTGAGAGCGGAGAACTCGCGGCTGCGGCGAGCAGCCGTGACCCCGCCGTGGGGCTCCGGGCGGTCCGCGCGCTGCGCGATCTGGCGGACCGCCTGGAGGGCCTGCAGGTGGGCAACGCCCGGTCGCAGGGCTGGTCCTGGCAGGACATCGCGGTCTGCCTCGGGGTGACCAGACAGGCGGTGCACAAGAAGCACGCCCGACGAGGGGCCGGCAAGGACGAGGACGGAGGCTGAGCGATGTTCGAGCGTTTCACCGGCACGGCGCGGCAGGTTGTGGTCACGGCCCAGCAGGAGGCGAGGGAGCTGCGGCACGAGCACGTCGGGACGGAGCACCTGCTGCTGGCGATCGCCGGCGTGCCCGGCGACCCGGCGGCCGCCGTCCTGGTCGAGGCGGGCCTGGACCGGGAGACGGTGCGGCGGGCGGTTGTCCGGGCGTTCGGGCCGGAGGAGGACGCGGTGGCGCTCGCCTCGATCGGGGTGGATCTGGGTGCGGTGCGCGAGGCCGTCGAGTCGGTGTTCGGCAAGGGGGCGCTGGATGCGCCCACCGAGGAGGAGCCGAGGCGGCGCGGCTGGTTCCGGTCGGAGGCGAAGCCGGGGCGGAGCCCGTTCACGGCCGGGGCGAAGAAGGCGCTGGAGCTCTCGCTGCGCGAGTCGTTGCGGTTGAAGTCGGGCGAGATCGCGGTGGGCCACCTGCTGCTCGGGGTGCTGCGGGAGGGCGAGGGGCTCGGGGCGCGGGTGATCTCCGAGCACGGGCTGGCCCCGGACGCCGTGCGACGGGCGGTCGAAGGGAAGCTGGGACGGGTGCCCCGGGCGTGAAGCGTGGCGCTCGGGCGGGCGTCGTCGGCGCCGCCGAGTGGTGTGGGCGGCGTGAAAGCGGGAGATTGGCCGTCAACTGGCCGCTTGAGGCCTATGTCTGAATCGATATGATCGGCCGAAAGCGTGAACCGATCAGCCGCCCGGAGACGTTTCGCTGCGTCGCCGGGCGGTCTGGTATGCGCCCGACCAGCTGTCGGCGGCCGCAACCGTCGCCGACCCCGCCGCCCGCGCCGCCGCCGCCCGCCGACGTTGCCGAGGACCGCACCGATGAGAGAAGCCACCAGCCCCGACGGCCGATCGCGCAGACGGCCCGCGCCGCGCACCGTCGCCCTGACCGCGGCCGCCGTCCTGCTGGCGCTGGTCGCCGCGCCGGTCGGCATCATCCGGGCGTTCGGCGCGCACCAGCCGCTCACCGCCCTCGCCGTGGGCGCCGTCACGGTGCTCTGGCTGATCGCCGTCGGCCTCGCGGCGACCGGCGCCGAGCGCACCCGCGGGCTGACCGAGGACCTGGCCGCGCAGCACGAGGAGACCCGGGCCGCACTGGTCGCCGCCGGCACGGCCCGGCAGGCCGAGACGGCCGCCGACGACCGCGCCGCCGCGGCGCTCGCCGAGCGGGACGCCGCCCGCGCCGAGCGGGCCCGGGCCGAGGCGGACGTCACCACCGCGCACGCCGAGCTGGCCCGGCTGCGGGCCGAACTCGACACCGAGCGGGCCGGGGCGGAGACGGAGCGGACCCGGGCCGAGGCCGAACGTGCCGAGCTGGCCCGGATCGCCGAGGGCGTGCTGCCCGAGATGGTGAAGAAGCTGCGGGCCGGCGCGGCCGTGGACAGCGCGCTGGCCGTCCACCGCAAGCACCCCCAGTACGCGCTGCTGCGCGCGGTCGGGGAGGAGATCGGCCGTGGCGAGCGGCTGCGGGCGGCCGCGCTCGCGGTCTGCGCGACTGCCGCCGGACGAGTGCAGGCGCTGGCCACGAGCATGCACGCCGAGCTGCGCGAGATGCAGCACCGGCACGACGAGGAGGCCCTCGGCGACCTGCTGAGCCTGGACCACTCGACCGCCCAGGCGGGCCGGATGGCCGACAGCATCGCGGTGCTCACCGGTGCCCGCTCGGGCCGCCGCTGGGCCAAACCGATCGCGGTGGAGTCGGTGCTGCGCGGCGCGCTCGGCCGGATCGGCGCCTACCAGCGGGTGCGGCTGCACAACGCCAGCACGGCCGCGGTCGCCGGGTACGCGGCCGAGGGCGTGATGCACGCGCTGGCCGAACTGCTGGACAACGCCACCAACTTCTCCGCCCCGCCGGCCGAGGTGCACGTCTACGTCGAGGAGGTGCCCGCCGGGCTGGTGGTCACCGTCGAGGACAGCGGGCTGGGCCTGAGCGACAGCTGGCTGCGCCGGGCCGAGCAGGCCGTCTCCGCCGAGCCGTTGGACCTCACCACGCTCTCCGCCGGTACCCGGCTGGGGCTCGCGGTGGTCGGCGTACTGGCGCGCAAGCACGGGCTGCAGATCTCCTTCCGGCCGTCGGCGCGCGGCGGCACCGGGGTGGTGATGCTGATTCCGCAGCAGCTCGTCACGCACCCGGTACCGGCCGCCACCCCGGCGCCGGTCCAGGTGTCCGTCCCGGCGCAGGCGCCGCCCGCGGAGACCGCGCGCCCCGTGCTCACCCCGGCGCGCTCCGCACCCGCCTCCCTGCCTCCGGCGCCCTCCGCGCAGCGGACCCCCTCCGGGGCGCAGCCCGCCACCGCGCCCGCCCTGCCGGCCGCCCCGGCCCGGATGACCGACAGCGGCCTGCCGCAGCGCCGCCGAGGGCAGACACTGGCGACCACCGTCCCCGCGACGGACCGGACCGCGAAGCCCGTCCGCAGCGACGGGGTGAGCGCGGCCGCCCGGTTCGGCGCGTTCCGCCGGGCCGCCGCCCGTCCCGTGGCGGCCGAGCAGCCCCCCGCCGGGGCGCCGACCACGGACCCCGACACCATGACCGACGCTTCCCCCGTCACCGAGAAGGACACCTGATGAGCAGTGCCACCGACCGTGACCTCGACTGGCTGCTGGAGAACCTGCTGGCGGCGACCCCCGGCACCCGGCACGCCCTGGTTCTCTCCGCCGACGGCCTCAAGCTCTGCCACACCGCCGGACTGAGCACCGACCAGGCCGATCAGCTGGCCGCCATCGCCTCCGGACTCCAGAGCCTGGCGCACGGGGCCTCGATCGAGTTCGGCGACGGCAGCGGCGGCGTGCGTCAGTCGATGACCGAGTTCCACGGCGGCATCCTGTGCATCGTGGCGGCCGGCGAGGGCGCGCACCTGGCGGTGGTCACGGACGACGACGCGGACGTCGGCGTGGTCGGCCACAACATGCACGGCCTGATCGAGCAGATCGGGGTCCACCTCAGCGCGCCCGCCCGGGGCGGGGAAGGCGAGGCCGCCGCGCAAGAGAGCGCGACGATATGAACGCCGGGCCGGTGCTGCCGGGCTGCGATGACGATCCGGACCGCCTCTACACCATCACCTGGGGCCGCAGCCGGGCTCCGGAGAACGCCTTCGACCTGGTCACCCTGATCGTCGCCGAGCGGGAACCGGCGCCCGGGATGCAGTCGGAGCACGTCCGGATCCTGCGGATGTGCGAGGCCCCGACCGCGGTCGTGGAGGTGGCGGCGGAGCTGGCGCTGCCCGTCTCGGTGGCGAAGATCCTGCTCGGCGACCTGCTGGAGTCCGGGGCGGTCACCGCCCGTCACCCCCGGTTCGCGCCGAACAAGGCCCGGCTGCCCGACCTCGACACGCTGAAGCAGGTGCTGCATGGCCTCCAACAGCTCTGACGCCCGGCCCGCCGACGCGCGCACCCCGCTGCGGTCGACTGCCGACAACGCGCTGAAGATCGTCGTGGTCGGCGGCTTCGGCGTCGGCAAGACCACGCTGGTCGGCTCGGTCAGCGAGATCCGCCCGCTGAACACCGAAGAGGTGATGACCAAGGCGGGCGAGGGCATCGACCCGGCCGGCGCCTGGGGCAAGCGCTCCACCACGGTCGCCTTCGACTTCGGCCGGATCACCCTCTCCGAGCGCCAGGTGCTGTACCTGTTCGGCGCGCCCGGACAGGAGCGTTTCTGGTTCCTCTGGGACCGGCTGTTCAGCGGCGCCCTGGGCGCGGTCGTCCTGGTGGACACCCGGCGGCTGGAGGACTCCTGGTACGCGATCGACCGGCTGGAGCACCACGGCACGCCGTTCATCGTGGCCCGCAACAACTTCGGTGAGCCGAGCCACACCCTGGAGCAGGTCCGCGAGGCGCTGGACCTGCCGGCCGAGGTGCCGCTGGTGGACTGCGACGCGCGCGACCGCGAGTCCGGCAAGCGGGTGCTGATCGCCCTGGTCCACCACCTGGCGGCCCTGGCCGGGGCCGACGAGGCCGCCCTGACCGACGGGGTCGCCCCGGCCACCGTTGCAGGTGAGGCCGTCCCGGTCACGGTTGCAGGTGAGGCCGTCCCGGCCACCGTTGCCGGGGGCGAAGAGGCAGCCCCGGCCGGGGAGCCCGCCCCGGCGGGGCCCCGCACCGCGATCTACGAGGAGAGCACCCCGTGACCGAGCCCGCCGCCACCCCGCCCCCGGGCTGCCCGGCGCACGCCGACGCCACGCCGCTGTACGGGCCGCGCTTCCAGACCGACCCGTCCCAGCTCTACCGCGAGCTGCGCGCCGTGCACGGCCCGGTCGCCCCGGTCGAGCTGGCCGGCGGGGTGCCCGCCTGGCTGGTCATCGGCTACCGCGAACTCCAGCAGGTGACCGGCCAGCCGCAGCTGTTCGGCCGTGACTCCAGCCGCTGGCACGCCTGGGCGACGCTGCCCGCCGACTGGCCGCTGAAGCCGATGATGGCGCCCGTCCCCTCGATCCTCTACGCGGAGGGCGAGGAGCACGTCCGGCGCTCGCGCGCGGTCACCGACACGCTGGCCGGGATCGACCCGTACGAGCTGCGCAAGCACGCCGAGGAGATCGCCGACGGACTGATCGACGAGTTCGCCGGGCGCGGCGAGGCCGATCTGGTGGCCGAGTACGCGCACCGGATGCCGCTGCTGGTGCTGTGCCGGGTGCTCGGCCTGGACGAGGAGCAGGCGCCGCAGCTGGTCGCGGCACTGCTGGCGATGGTGGACGGCGGCCCGGACGCGCCGACCGGTGCCCAGAGACTGCTGGAGCTGATGTCCGCGCTGGTCGAGGAGAAGGCCGAGCACCCGGGCGCCGACGTCGCCTCGCGGATGCTGGCGCACCCGGCCGGGCTGACCCACGACGAGGTGATGCGCGACCTGCGGGTGCTGCTGATCGCCGGCCAGCAGCCGACCTCGTACTGGGTCTCCAACGCGCTGCGGCTGATGCTCACCGACGAGCGGTTCGCCGCCTCGCTGGCCGGCGGCCGGCGCAGCATCAGCCAGGCGCTGAACGAGGCGCTCTGGGAGGACACCCCGACCCAGATCTTCGCCGGCCGCTGGGCGGTCCGCGACACCCAGCTGGGCGGCCAGCGGATCGGCGAGGGCGACATGGTCCTGCTCGGCTTCGCCGGGGCCAACGCCGACCCGTCGGTGCGGCAGGCGGACGGCCGCCCGGCGGAGGGGAACCGGGCGCACATGAGCTACTCGTACGGCGAGCACGGCTGCCCGTTCCCGGCCCAGGAGGCGGCCGAGGTGATCGCCACCACCGCGATCGAGGTGCTGCTCGACCGGCTGCCGGACCTGCGGCTGGCGGTGGCCGAGCACGCACTGGTGTGGCGGCCGTCGGCCTGGGTGCGCGGGCTGGTGGCACTGCCGGTCTCGTTCACCCCGGGCCATCCGGCCTGATCCACCAACACCCGCCGTTCGAAAGAGAGTTGTCGATGACTGCTGCCCCGGCCCGAATCGTCCTCGACCCGCTGGCCCGCGACAACGCGGCCGAGGGTGCGCTGCTGCGGGCCGCCGGCCCGGTGGTGCCGGTCGAGCTGCCCGGCGGGGTCGCCGCCTGGGCGGTGACGCAGCACGCCGCCGCGCGCGACCTGCTGACGGACGCCCGGCTGGTGAAGGACGCCGCACACTGGGCGGCCTACCAGCGCGGTGAGGTGCCGAAGACCTGGCCGCTGATCGGCCTGGCGGTGCCCGGCCCGAGCATGGTGACCACCGACGGCGCCGAGCACCGCCGGCTGCGGGCGCTGGTCGCGCAGGCCTTCACCCCGCGCCGGGTGGAGCTGATGCGCCCGCGCGTCGAGGAGATCACCCACGCGCTGCTGGACGGCCTGGCGGCGGGCGAGCCGGTGGTGGACCTCAAGACGGACTTCGCCTTCCCGCTGCCGATGACGGTGATCTGCTCGCTGCTGGGCGTGCCGGAGTCGGACCACGGCCTGCTGCGCGACCTGTACGAGCGGTTCTTCGGCATCAAGCCGAACCCGGAGGGCATCCAGGCGACCGTCGCCGGACTGAACGCCTTCGTCAACAGCCTGGTGGCGCAGCGTCGTTCGGCTCCCGGCGAGGACCTGGCGAGCGTGCTGCTGGCGGCCGACACCGAGGGCGGGGCGCTGACCGACGCGGAGGCGGCGGCCACCCTGCGGGTGATCATCGCGGCCGGCCACGAGACCACGGTGAACCTGATCGGCAACGCGGTGCGGGCCCTGCTGACCCACCCGGACCAGCTGGAGCTGGTGCGTTCGGGCCAGGTGTCCTGGGACGCGGTGGTGGAGGAGTCGCTCCGCTGGACGCCGCCGACCAGCAACTTCCTGTTCCGCTTCGCCGCCGAGTCCATTCCGGTCGGCGAGGTGGTGATCCCGCCCGGCGAGCCGGTGCTGGTCTCGTACAACGCGATCGGCCGTGACCCGCTCCAGCACGGGGTGACGGCCGAGGTCTTCGACATCACCCGGGACCCGACCCGCCACCTGTCCTTCGGCCACGGCCCGCACGTCTGCCCGGGCTCCCCGCTGGCCAGGCTGGAGGCGGGGATCGCGCTGCCCGCACTGTTCGAGCGATTCCCGGGGCTGTCGCTTGCGGTGCCGGACGCCGAGCTGCGGCCGAGCCCCTCGCTGGTGGTGAACAGCCTGCTGGAGCTGCCGATCCGACTGTTCTGAACATTCGTCACGTCCTGGGGGCCTCGTCCGGGTTTACGGTCGGGGCCTTCGACTTCTGGTGGCGGCGGTCCGGAAATCGCCTGGTCGCGGGTCACGGTCGGGACACCGGCTTGTGAAGGTCGAACGTGGACCTTGGCGGGCGGCGGCGGCTGCGTTAACGTCTTCGATCAGTCCGGCCGCCGTCCGCCCGTGATTCCGTCCGCGATCCCTTGTAGGCCCATCTCCGGTACAGCGCAATGTCGTTCAGTCCACCGTCGGCAGCATGCCCTGGCGAGGAGAACCGCATTGACCCTCAACCCGACCGCTCCGCATCCGAGTCACCGTCGCCGTCTGGCCGCCGTGCCCGCCCTGGTGGCGGCGCTGGCCTTGACGGCGGCCTGCTCCAACAGCTCAGGCGGTTCGGGTGGCGGTGGCGGAGGATCGGCCGCTTCGCTGTCCGGTGACTGCGCCAAGTACCAGCCGTACGCCGGGCATTCGGGCACCACCGTGACGATGTTCGCCTCGATCCTGAGCCCGGAGTCGGACAACCTGGAGAAGTCCTGGGCCGAGTTCGGCAAGTGCACCGGGATCAAGATCAGCTACGAGGGCTCGAACGACTTCGAGTCCCAGCTGCCGGTCCGGGTCTCCGGCGGCAACGCGCCGGACTTCGCGATCATCCCGCAGCCGGGCCTGCTGGCGCAGATGGTGAAGAGCGGCAAGGTGGTGAAGCCGCCCGCCCAGACCGTTGCCAACCAGGACAAGTGGAGCCCGATCTGGAAGACCTACGGCTCGGTCAACGGCACCTTCTACGCGGCCCCGATGAGCGCCAACATGAAGTCCCTGGTCTGGTACTCGCCGAAGGCCTTCAAGACGGCCGGCTACGAGGTGCCCAAGACCTGGGCCGACCTGATGGCGCTCAGCGACCGGATCGCCAAGGCGGGCGGCGCCAGGCCGTGGTGCGGCGGCATCGCCTCCGGGACGGCCACCGGCTGGCCGGCCACCGACTGGCTGGAGGAGGTGGTGCTGGGCTCGTACGGCGGCGAGGTGTACGACCAGTGGGTCGGCCACCAGGTGAAGTTCTCCGACCAGAAGATCACCACCGCGATGAAGACGGTCGCCGACTGGATGCAGAACCCGGCCTGGGTCAACGCGGGCTTCGGTGACGTGAAGTCGATCGCCACCACCACCTTCCAGGACGCGGGCACGCCGATCCTGAGCGGCAAGTGCCTGATGCTCCAGCAGGCCTCGTTCTACGAGGCGCAGTGGCCCAAGGGCACCAAGGTCGGCCCGGACGGGGACGTCTTCGCCTTCCACCTGCCCGCGGTGAACCCGTCGATCGCCAACCCGGTCGAGGGCGGCGGCGAGTTCCTGGCGGCGTTCTCCGGCCGGCCCGAGGTGCAGGCGGTGCAGAACTACCTGTCCAGCTCGGACTGGGCGAGCAGCCGGGTGAAGACCGCGAGCGGCTGGGTCTCGGCCAACCAGGGCGTGGACAAGAGCCTCTACACCGACCCGATCGACAAGCTGTCGGCGGAGGCCCTGACCGACCCGTCGGCGACCTTCCGCTTCGACGGCTCCGACCTGATGCCGGCTGCCGTGGGCGCCGGGCAGGAGTGGAAGTCGCTGACCGCCTGGTTCGCCGAGGGACAGTCGATCCAGAAGACCGCCGCCGACATCGACGCCGCCTGGCCGCAGTAGAGCCGGGCCGTCGACCGGCCCGACCTCGCTCCGGCCCCGCTCCGGCTCTGGCCCCGGTTCCGGCTCTGGCCCCGGTTCCGCGGCGGGGCCGGGCGCACCGAGGACCACCTGTCGAGGGCGGTGCGGGGGCCCCCCCCCCCCCCCCCCCCCCCCCCCCCCCCCCCCCC
>NZ_JBHVFE010000348.1:0-9683 GCF_042801945.1 Kitasatospora sp. NPDC057542 | reverse complement strand
GTCCTGGTGCCGACGCGCCGGGCGGCCGTTTCGGGCCAAGCAGCGGCAGGCCCGCCGATTTCGGCCGAACCGACCGCCGCCTCGGCGACCCATCCGCCCACGGGTCCGCCGTCGGGGATCCGGTCACGTTGACAGTGCTGGTCTGTGTTGGCTCCGTCGTCCCGGCCGTCACCGGCTGGGGCGGCACTCCCGCCGAGGCTCTGCTCGCCGCTGTGCTCGGCGGACTGCGCGGGCTGTCGGCCGCCGGTCACCCGGCCGGAGCACCGAGCCCGCGCGGCGCGGTCGGCGCGGCCGGGCCTTCCGAGCTGTGCTGGCTGCTCGACGGCGCCCTCGCGCTGCTGGCCCGTCAGGCGGTGCCGCTCGGCGGCCTGGCGAAGCAGCGGGCACTACGGTCCTTCCGGTCCCGGCCGGGCCGGGAGGCAACCCTGCCAGGCCTGGCCGGTCTGCACGTCGTCCCGGGGCTGGCGGACGGCTGGGCGATCGCCAGGGTGGTGCACCCCGACACCCGGCGGCTGCTGGCGGCGGAGTGGGGCGCGAGCCCACAGGAAGCGCTCGGGTACGCGGCCACGCGGGCCCAGTGGGCGCTGGCCCAGCCGGAGCCGTCCGGGGTGCTGTGCCGACAGCCCCCGTCCGCCACCAGGCTCCTGACCAGGTACGGCGGTGCGGACCTGCCGCGGCTGGCCGGGGCCGTCCTGGACTTTCTGCGCCCGCACCGGCTCCGCCTGCTGGGGATCCGGATGACCTCGGACAGCCTGCTGGGCCCGCAGGCGGTGGCCTGGGGCCCGGTGTGGCTGGGCTGACCCTGCCCGGGCCGGGTCGGGGCCGAGCGGCCCCGGCGGGGCTCCGCTGCCCGGTCGGCCGAGCCGGGGAGCCCCACCCGGAGCGCGGATGCCGCAGCGCCCACGTCGTGGCGCCGGCACGAGGCCCCGCGCCCGGCATCAGACTCCGACCCGCTGCTGCCCGGCATCGCCCCGCCCCAGCCAGCCGACGTCCGCGGCCCGCACCCCAGCCTGGAAGCGGCTGGAGGCGTCCAGCCGCTCCATCACCTCCGCGATGTGGCGTCGGCAGGTCCTGAGCGAGACGCCAAGCCGACGGGCGATGGTCTCGTCCCGGGCGCCGTCCGCGAGCATCCGCACGATCGCCCGTTTGATTTCCTCGTCCAGGACGTCGGTGGTCCGGGCCGGCCGGGCGTCCTCCGGGCAGGCAGTGGCGGCGGCCCAGAGCTGCTCCAGACCGCGGTAGAGAAGGTCGACCACCGAGGGCTCCCGTATGACCACCGCTCCCGGGTCCCCGAACCGGTTCGGGATGAAGGCGGTCTCTCGATCGAAAATCACCGTGCGGTCGTGGATCTCCTCGCAGGTCCGCACCTCGCAGCCCTCGGCGGTTAGCGTCCCGATCAGCTCGCGCATCGGACGGTTGGTGCGGACCGGGTGCTGGTAGAGGGTGCGCATCCGCACTCCGCGGCGCAGCAGTTCGAGGTCCTGCGGCAGCGAGCTCTCCACCGCCTGCTCGGAGAACACTCCGGGGTGGGCGCTGAACACCTCGACCGCACAGGCCCTGGCCGCCTGGGCGAGCACGGCGCGGACCCGATCCACGTCCGTGACGACATCGAAGGACTCCCGCACATTGCGGGCCTTGCGCCCCTCGAAGTAGACCGAACTGAGCGGGAGCAGTCGCGACTTCCGCTGCTCCAGGCGCTGGTGGCGCTCCTTGATCTCCGCCTCGATCGGGTGGGCGAACTCCGCCATCGCGGTCTGCGGACTGCTGGGCAGCAGGACCCCGGGACGGCCCGGCGCCGGGTGCAGCAGCCGCAGCTCCAGCAGTCCGCGGACCAGTTCCGCGGTTGTGTCCGGTGTCCTCACCAGGTGTCCGGCCAGGGTCGCAAGGTCGGGCGGGCAGTATTCCCCGTTCTGTACGATCCAGCCATACGCGCGTGCCAGCTCCGACATCGCCAAATCCCTCCTACGGGGCCGTCCGAGGGTAGTCGGGCGGCGGCCCCGTGTCCGCCCGATGACCGGCGCGGATCCGGAGCGCCGCACGCCACCGGGCCCCGGCCGGGTCAGCCGCCGAGAAGGGTGCGGACCCGGTCCGCACCCGTCGCCAGCAGCAGGGTGGGCAGCCGCGGCCCGGTGCCCCCGCCGACCAGCAGCCGGTAGACCAGCGCGAAGAACGCCCGCTGGACGACCTTCAGCTCGGGCGTCGCCTTGGCGTCGGCCGGCAGGCCGGCCCGCAGCTTGGGCACCGCGTAGACCCAGTGCGAGAGCGCTTCCAGCGACCAGTGCTCGTCCAGCCCGTCTAGCAGTAGCTTCAGCGACTCCCGCTCGGCCGCGTCGAGCCCGGCCAGCAGGTCCCGATCGGGCTCCGTCCGCAGCCGGGTGCGCTGTTCCTCGGGCACGTGGTGCTCGATCCAGTACTGGGCACGGTCCAGCCTGGGCCTCAGCTCGTCCAGGGAGGCCACCGGGCACTCCGGGTCCGCTTCGCCGAGGATCCGCAGGGTCTGCGCCGGGTCGCCGGCGGTGATGTCGGCGACGGAGGCAAGCATCCGGTACGGCAGCGGGCGCCCGGTGCGGGGCAGTTCGCGCCCGGCGGTGCGTACGGCCCGGTCGTGCGCGAATCGGTCGGCCACGCCCGCCGTGCCGTCCTGCACCTTGCGCTCCAGCGCGTCCCACTCGTCGTAGAGGCGCTGGATCTCCTGGTCGAAGGCGACGGTGAAGGACTGCTGCGGCTTGCGCCGCGCGTACAGCCAGCGCAGCAGCGGCTCCTCCATGATCCTCAGCGCGTCGGCGGCGGTCGGCACCCCGCCCTTCGAGCTCGACATCTTCGCCATGCCGCTGATGCCGACGAAGGCGTACATCGGGCCGATCGGCTGCCGACCGCCGAAGATCTCCTGGACCAGACTGCCACCGACGACGAAGGAAGAGCCCGGGGACTGGTGGTCCACGCCCGAGGGCTCGAAGACCACGCCCTCGTACGCCCAGCGCATCGGCCAGTCGACCTTCCAGACCAGCTTGCCCCGGTCGTGCTCTGCGAGCCGGACCGTCTCGCGGTGCCCGCAGGCACAGCCGTAGTCGAGCGTGGTGGTCGCGTCGTCATAGCCGGTGACGGTGGTGAGGTCGCGCTCGCAGACCGAGCAGTAGGGCTTGTACGGGAAGTAGCCGGCAGCGGTCGTGCCGTCCTCCTCCGCCGCGGCGCCGGAGCCCGCCGCAGCTTCCTGCTCACCCTCGCCGCAGACGGGCCCGGCGGCGCCGGGCCGCCGTTCCCCGGCCGCGGACGCCGACCGGTCCTTGGTGCGGAACCCGTCGAGGACGGCGTAGATGCGCCCGCGCTCACGCATGGCGAGCAGGATCTGCTTGCGGTACGCGCCGGAGCGGTACTGCTCGGTCTGGCTGACGGCGCGGTACTCGACACCGAGCCGGTCGAGCGCCTCGACCATCGGTGCCTTGAAGTGCTCGGCCCAGTTCGGGTAGCTGCTGCCGGGAGGCGCGGGCACGGAGGTCAGCGGCTTGCCGATGTGCTCTGCCCAGGCGGGGTCGATCCCGGCCGGCACCTTTCGGAACCGGTCGTAGTCGTCCCACGAGAGGAGGTGCTCGCAGGCGACTCCGCGCCGACGGATCTCGTCGGCCACCAGGTGCGGGGTCATCACCTCGCGCAGGTTCCCAAGGTGAACGGGGCCGGAGGGGCTCAGGCCGGAGGCTACCACCACCGCCCTGCCAGGTGCGCGACGCTCCGACTCGGCGATGACCTCGTCCGCGAATCGGGAGACCCAGTCGGCCTCGGAGTTGCCAAGTGCCACGTCGGTACGTCCTTTCCTCGGGCGATGCCCGCTTGGGTGTGGCCCGCTGGGATGCGGGCTTCGATGCTGTCAGGTGGCGGCGGTCAGCCGAACCGGTTTTCCTGCCTATCAGGGAGTCGGCCCGGAACCCTCCCGGTGCCGGCGAGGTGGCATCACGGGCCCTCGGGGGCCTTCAGCAGCCGACGGACCGGGAGCCTCTCGGTCGGCAGCTCGATCGTCGTGCCAAGACCCGCCTCCAGGAAGGTGTGGAAGTCGGCCTTCGGGATCTCCTGGGCGCCGATCGCCGCCAGGTGCGGACTGAGTATCTGAACGTCCAGCAGTTGCCCGCCGGCCGTGGTGAGCCGGTCCAGGGCGTCGAGCAGCGCGACCTTCACCACGTTGTCCTGGGTGCGGAAGCCGGATTCGACGGAGAGCACGGTGCCGGTGAGTACGCCGAACATCCCGCCGATCAACTCGCCCTCCTCATCCCAGACCTCGACGGTGTGCAGGACGCCGGCACCGGCGAGCCGCAGGAACGCGTCGGCCAGGTCCCGGGAGAGCCAGGTCTCCTTGCCGCGGCCGGGGCCGCAGCGCTCGACCACCGTGGCCGGTACCGTGTCGAGGGTGGTGGTCCAGTCGGTGCGTAGCAGTTTGCGGCGGTACGTGCTGCCGAGCCGCGCGGTCGCGGGCGTGAGCACCGCGCGCCGGCCGGGCGCCCACCGCTGGAGGGCGAACCGGGGTTCGGTGGGCGACAGCACCGGTATCCGCCCTTCGTCGAGAGCGGCGCCCCACTGCTCCTCGCTCCAGTCCGCCCAGTGCTCGTTGCTCGGCGGGAACGGGAAGACACCACCGCGATAGGCCTTCAGCATCGTCTCCAGGGAGAGATCCCCGCCCAGTGCGATCGGCATGTCGCCGTGGGAGTCCTGCCAATGCGGGAAATTCCACGTCTGTGCCATGGCTCGCCCTTTGATTCGCAGCGAAGCGGTGTCACCGATCGTCGGCGAAACGCTTGTTCGGTTCGGCGTGAATCGACTGCGCATTCCAGTCATTTAGTTGATGGGCCGTCAGTTCACGGCAGCTGGCTGACCATACCACCGCCAGATTGGCGACGTCGTTGATGGTCTCCTCGTTCATCGGAACCTCCTTTCCTTCCAGGCTGTTGTCGGGATACTCCGCCCCACGTCGCGGGGCGGACACCCAGAACCGCGCAAAGGCATGGAACTGGACGCGATGCCACCGCACCACGCGGGCGGCTCGCACCGGTCAAACCGCTCGCGGTCAGGCCGTGCCGACCACCGACGCTGCCGCCCGCATGACCGGGGTGGGGGGATCTTCGGCAGCCACCCTCGCAGGATGCCGAGCGCGAGCCCGACCAGGAGCTGACCCACCGCACCGACCAACAACAGCCACCAGCACCCGCAAACCCGCCACCGCGATCACCCCGCCCGACAGCCCGAACGTCATCGCACAACACAGGACCACCAGGGACATCCCGAGCACCCGCAGCGCGAACACCGGCTTGAACGACTCGCACACCCCGCCGAACGCGATGAACGCCGCGCCGCCGAGGCCCAGCGTCCTGACCGGCAGGTCCCGCAGTACTGCGAACCCACGCCCGATGGACGCGAAGTAGCCGACCGACTCGCCCTCGTTCTTCCCGCCCTCCGCCGTGTTCGCGTCCTCGGTCCAACGGATCCGCAGAGCGAGCAACGAGGCGAGCGATGCAAGATGAGACAGGGCGTCGCCGATCAGAGCCACCGGCGCGGCCATCGCTTTGGACAGCACGCCGGCCAGCGCTGGCCCCGCCATCTCGGCAGCGGACCATCCTGACGCCAATCACCCGTTGATCTGGACCAATTGCTCGGGCCCGGCAATCGTCGGCAACAGCGCGGTCTCGTAGACCTCCGACAACGCCCCGTGAGCCGCCGCGATCAGCAGCAGTTCCCAGAACTCGAGCGTGTGCGTCACGTACAGCACCGGCGCCAGGCCGACCACCGCACTTGCCCTTGAGCCTGACTGCATGACACCCCCCTCAGCCATGTGAAACGTAACATGTGCAATGTTACGTTTCAATGACCGCATCAACTCGCACTGCTGATGACCAGTCACTTACACATCCGTCAGCCGCATTGCTCTAGCCTCCACCTTTCAGTTGGGTCCGGCTGAGCTGGGCTGGTGGCCTTGGCAGTGGTCCGAGGGTCAAGGTGCGGGTGCTGGGTATGCCGAGTGCCCGACGCGCGGCCGGTGTCTCCAGGGTCCTCGGGTCGCGGGTGGGCAAGGTGGTCGTGCCGGTTCAGGCGACGAGCCGGGGCAGGGCCAGCAGGCGGGTGAAGGCGGTCGCGAGATCGTGGCGCCAGGGCCAGGTGGCGGCCATCTGCAGGTACAGTCGGCGGGCGCCGCGGGTTATGCGCGCGGCGGCGTGCAGCAGCCGGTAGCGGAGTTCCTTCGGCTCAGCGGTCGCCAACTCTCCGTCCAGCAGGAGGGCTTGGGTCCAGGCGAGCAGGTCGAGCCAGGCGGCGTTGATGGCGAAGTAGCGCGAAGGGAAGCGGCCGAATCCGGTGGTCTTGCCGCAGCGGATGCGGTCCTCGACGCGGGCGTGGGCGCGGTGTCGGACCTCCAGCAGTTGCAGGGCCCGCCACCACTCGCGCCCGGCCGCGAGTTCCCCGTCGAACCAGGCCTCGCCGTCAGGCCGACGCACCGTCAGGCCCGGTGCAGCCGCGAACGCGGACCAGCCCGGGGCCGGATCCCCCTCCAGGACGCCCGCGTCGTGGGCCCACCCCTGCCCCGCCGCCACCGGGCGCCTTGCCGCGGCAGGTACCACCAGCACCGGACACCGGCCCGGCACCAGCTCCGGCCACGCCCTGCCCACCAGCCCCGTACCGGCCATGATCTCCACGCAACACCCCCTGCCCCACCACGCATCCCGGCACACCCCACCGCCTTGTGCCGGACCCCCATCATCCCCCGCCCCCGGCCCCGATGCGGGCGGCGCCACCTCCCTCACCGGCTCCGAACAACGGGTCCCCGCGCTGGCCGTGATGGACTGCACCGATCTCTCAATCGCCGGGCAACTGCGCATCACCGCAAGTAGGGTGGAGCAGCGTCTGACGCGCGTGTGTCGGAACTCGACGTCAAGCGCCGAAGAGATCTTCCCGTGGGCCGCCCTCGAACAGGTCCCAGTCCCGCCTCGAGTCGAACTTGGCAGCGACCGGCCACCGGTCCGGGTCCGGGCCCCGCATCAGCCAGAAAAAGTAGTCGGAGTTCCAGTTGTTGCCCCACTGCAGAAGCCCGCCCTCGGCCGGGAACAGCGGATACGGGCACTCGTCGAAGTCCCCGTCCCGGTAGGCTTGGGCCAGCACGGCACAGTATCCGTAGGGTTCCGTCGTGAAGTACAGGAACCCCTCGAAGCCGAGCGGCTGCCCGGTCTCGGGACTGGGCGCTGCCGATGGTGTGTAGACGTTCAGCTCGTCGCTGATGCTGACCATCCCGTACCGGTCGGCGAACGCCCGAAAGTCCGCGGGCAGCTGGAAACCAAGTGCCTGGGGCCCCAGCTCCCACGGGACCGGAACCACTCCGTCCGCAGGTGGCGGCCCGATCACCGCGGCAAGCCGGTCCAACATCTCCTCGATGTCCACGTCCACTCCCATCAGCCACCCGTTCCCGCCGGAGGCTATCCGTCTCCGACGGCACCGAAGACCGTGGGGCCAGGCCTCGCGGTGTCCCGGCATCGCCCACATCCGCTGAACACCTGATCCCCATCCCAGGGCCAGCAGCGGCCGCCGGGGCGGCGGGTCCGCTGGCGGCTGCCGTACACCTAGTGTCCTGCGCAGCTTCGTGTAGGCGTCCGGGAACTTATCGCCCATCACCTCGGGCTGGAAGAGAAGTTCGACGTCACCGATCTCGGCGACGTGCGGCTCAGTGTTGATCGTGAACGTGCGGCGCATGGCAGGCTCCATCGGCTCCGCATCACGCCCGGCCCACAATCAGACGGCTCGTGCGCGAGCAAGGGTAGCCGGAGTGCGGCCGGCGGGGCGGCGCGCAGCCCCGACATCAGCCAGCGCCCCGATGCTCCTCGGCTCCGCCGGGGCGAGACCGGGCGCATGTACATGACGTTCATTCACTACCACTGCGCTTCCGCGCGCTCGGTCACGCGCCCTGCCAGGAGGTGACCTCGCCGTTGACCATTGGGAACCGCCCAGTCCGGTTGATGGCGAGCAGCTTTGGCGCGTCCCGGTGTCGGGCGCGGCCTCGAACCGCCGCCATCTCCCGCGCCGGGGTGCACAGCGCTTTCAGCTGGACACAACCGGGAGGAATCATCTTGACCATCCGACTGCGGCTGTCGTTCCGAGCCGTTGCCCTGGCCGTGGCCCTCGTCGCCGCCGTGGCCGCTGTCCCGCTCACGGCCACCGCCGCGCGGGCGGCGACCCCGATCTGCATCAGCGGCGCGATCCAGTACGACTACCAGTCCGCCGAGGACGGAACGGCCAAGCCCACTCGCACCAAGCCGCTGCGCTACGCCGTCGTCGAGTTGTGGGGCGCAGAGAAGAGCACCGACTCGCCGCACGCACTGAACGTCGTGGGGCACACCGCCGCCGACGGCAGCTACAACCTCTGCTACACGCCCACCACGACCACCTCGCTGAGCACCGTGTGGGTGAAGGCATGGGCCTCCGTCAGCAATCTGTGGTGGGTCGCCGACAACAGCAACCAGATCTACACCATGCAGTTGCCGGCCCTTTCCAACGTCACCGGCAACAGGAACATCGGCACAGCCAAGCCCCCGGCCTCCACGTCCAGGGCCTGGCACATCCTCGACACCATCTACCTCCTGTGGTCGAACCGCAACAACCCCAATAGCCTCTGCTGGTCCACCAACGAGACGAACAGCCAAGCCTGCACCCCGCTCACGGTCTACTGGGTGGACGCCTCCGGCTCTGCGGCGTACGACCCCGGCTCCAACAGCGCCTTTCTCTACGGCGCCGACGCCGACTCCGAGCACGTCATCCTGCACGAGGCCAGCCACTTCCTCATGCACCGCATGTACAACGGATTGATGCCGTCCGGCGTCAACTGCCAACCCCACTACGTCTGGTACGCGAGCTCGGACGGGTGCGCCTGGTCGGAGGGCTTCGCCACCGCCTCCGCCGCCTACGTACTCGGCGACTCCCGCACCGTCTGGGGCGACGGGAACAGCACCAACTTCACCTACGGCGACGGATGGGGCGTCGGCGACGTGGTGGAGGGCAATGTCGCCGGCTCCCTCCTCGACCTCTGGCGCACCGTCGACACCAACTGGAACGCGAGCATCACCGCGATCACCGCGCAGAAGCCCATGACCTTCTCCGCCTACTTCAACACCACCCGCCCGGCGGCGAATCCGCCCCTGTCCACCGACAGCACGGCGCTCGGGAAGCTGAACCCGCACACCATCGACTACGGGCCCACCATCGTCGGCGACGGCAAGTACCACAGCCTCACCGACGGCAGCGGCCTGGCGCTGGAGGTGAACGGCTCGTGCACCGCCCCCAGCGGCTCCAGCACCAGCCTCGGCACCCTCGACGCCACCCGCAGCTGGCAGCGCTGGAGGATCGACGCGAACGCAGACGGCACCGTGCGGATCACCGACGGCTGCCCCCAGCCGCTCGCCCTCACCCTCCCCTCCCCCGTGAACGTGGGCAGCACGGTCATCGTCAAGGCATACGACCCCGCCAACAGCGACCAGAAGTGGAAGGTCACCAAGAGCAACGGAACGCTGAGGATCACCCACCCGATGGGCAGCCTGGCTCTCGACCGGACGAGCCCCGCCGTGGGCTCCGCCGTGGTCCTCAACCAGTACAGCAGCTCGAACTCCCAGTTCTGGGCACCCCTCAGCTGAGCAACTCCGCCGTCCCCGCCGGCCTCGTACCTGGGC
>NZ_JBHVFE010000347.1:0-9772 GCF_042801945.1 Kitasatospora sp. NPDC057542 | reverse complement strand
GCCGGACGCGCCCGCCGCACTCCGCTGCTCGTCGTCAGCGTCCGGGCGCAGCCCGGTCGGGAAGTCGACCGGTTGGGAAGTCGACCGGTTGGGACGGATGGCTGGACATAATTCGCAGGCGCGCGGCACCGGCAGGGACCTATTCTGCCCGTCATGATCGACTGGAAGAACGTCGAGGCCGCCGACTGTGCCGTGCCCGCCGACCGTCCCATGGACGACCTCGTCCGCGAGCTGTCCCGGGCCCTGGCAGATCCCGATCCGCTGGTCCGGGACGGCGCGCCCTACACCGTCCTGGCGACCTGGATCGCCCGCGGGACCATCGGGACGTCCCGACGGCTGGAGCTGGGGGACGAGATGGCCACCCGGTTCACCGACCCACGAGTCGAGGCCCGCACCTTCGCGCCCCTCGTGCTCGACATGCTGGTGGCCGCGGGGGACTTCAAGGCCGGCTGGGTGGACGCGTTCGAGCGCTGGTACCCGGCGGAGCAGGATCTGCGCGGCCACGACGAGACGCTCGGCTGGCTTCACGCGGTGGCGCACGGCGCGGACCTGCTCGCCGGCTTCGGCTGCCACCCCGAGGTGGCGCCGGTGCGGATGCTGGACCTCGCCGCCGCCCGGCTGACGGCGCCCACCGACCACGTCTACGACCAGTTGGAGGACGACCGCCTGGCCCGGGCGATCGCCCGGGTCCTCACCCGCACCGACCTGAGCGAACGCGACGCCGTCGGCTGGCTGGATCCGATCGCCGACCGCTTCGGGGCCGACCGCATCAGCACCCCGGTGCCCGCCCACATCAGCAACTGCCTGCGCACCCTGCGCCTGCTCTACATCCTCGCCGACCGGGGCGTGCGCCCCACCAGCGAACTGCCCGCGGAACCCCTCCACCATCGCGGCGCGGTCAAGTCCGGCATCGCCGCCGTCCTCGACCGGATCGTCAGACGCTGACCGACGGCACCCGGTCCGGCCGGACGGGCGAACGCAAGTGAACCTGAGGCCGACGGGTCGAAAGGCCGGAAGGAACGGGAGACGGGACCTTCAGGGGTGTTGACCAGCCGTGACCACTACCGGCTCTCTCGACCGCGCCGTCGCGGACCCGATCGGCCTGATCACGGGCCTGGTCGCGGATGCCGAGAGCGAACGCGGCTCCGAGGCCGTCCGGACCGTGGTCGCTGCGGTCGCGGGCGGCCGCGCGAAGTCACGGAACCCGGCCGCCGAAGTCAGTCGCCGCACTTCACCACAACCTTCGATCCAGGAACCAGGAGTACCGACATGAGACTCGACGGTCACCGCGTGGTCATCACCGCCGCCGGCCGCGATTTCGGACGCACGTTGGCCATCCGCCTCGCGGACCTCGGCGCCGAGGTCTTCCTCTCCGCGCGCACTCTCGCCGCCGCTGAGCGTGTCCGCGACGAGATCCGCGGCCGGGGGCACCAGCAGGTCCACGCCTTCGCCTGCGACCTGACCGACCCGGCCTCGATCCGCGGCTTCGCTGCCGACGTCGGCCGGCACACCGACCGCATCGACCTGCTGATCAACAACGGCTCCCGCTACCTCCAGGGCCCAGACCTCCGATCCGTCTCCGACGCCGACGTCGTCGACACCATCGCCTCCGGCGCCACCGGCACCGTCCTGACCGTGAAGAACTTCCTCCCGCTCCTCCTCAACTCGGACAAGCCGGATGTGGTGAACATGGTCTCCGCCTGCGGAACGGCCGGTCATCACCGCTCGGAAGCGCACGACGCCTTCTACGCGGCCAAGAGCGCCCAGGCGGGGTTCGCCGAGATCCTCTCCAAGCGGCTGCGGCCCCAGGGGGTCCGGGTGATCTCCCTCTACCCGCCGGACTTCGACAACCCTGATCCGCTGTCCGAGGAGTGGGAGAACACACCGCGCGAGGCCAAGGACGCGCTCACCGCGCAGTCGCTCGTGGAGTGCATCCTCTTCGCCGTCGCCCAGCCGCGCGACTGCTTCATCAAGGCGTTCCACTTCGAACAGGTCTGACTGGCTCCTGGCACGTCCACGCACGGCGACCAGGGTGAGGCGCCGGGCCGGGGAAGGGCCTGGCCGAGCACGAGGAGGGGTGTTGTGGCGCGTTCAGCAGGTGTGTCGCCGGCCGAGGCGCACAGAGGTTCGCCAACTGATAGGCGAGACCTCAGCGTGCGAGCCCACCAGTTCCTGGGCCGGGAGCGGCGGCTGGGCGCCACATGGTGGTGACGACGTGGCCGGTGGCGATGACGATCTGGTCCAGGGCGGTGAAGCCGACGCTCTCGTACCGCTGGAGATTCGCCGGGTTGGACGACTCCAGGTAGGCGGGGGCGCCGAGGGCGTCGATACGGGCGAGGCTCTGTGCCAGCAGGGCCATGCCGAGCCCCTTGCCCCGGTGGTGGTCGTGAACGCCGAGGAGCGTGAGATAGAAGTGCGGCTGCCTCGGTCGCGCGGCCGCGAACTGGTCGCCCATCGCCAGAACGGCCTCGGCCACGTCCGGGCCGGCGGCCTCACGCAGAAGGGTTGCGAGGTCGACTGCTTCTTCGGCGGTCAGTTCCTCTCTGCCCGGCGGGATCCATACGGCTGCGGCCTCCGCGTTCTCGCTGACGAGCAGCCACTGGTGGCGCAGCGCCGACGTCGCGTAGAGCCGCCACATGGCCGCGGCCTGGACGGCGCGCCGTTGGAGGTCAGGAAAGGCCGGGCCCCACAGCGGGTCGTGGAAGAAGGCGGTGGTCAGTGCACGGACGACTGCGTCGATGTCTGCGGCCGTGGCGACGCGCGGGGGAAGGGGGCGCTGCGTGGTGGTCAACGGTCGGTCCGTTCCAGAAGGGCGAGGGCGGTTTCGGCGGCGGCGAGGTCCTGGGGGCCGATGCCGATGAGTTTGGCGACCGTGATGTCGTCCGGTGTGCGGCGTCCTGGGATCCGGCCGGCCAGGACGTCGCCGATCTCGCCGTCGATGCGCTCGCCGGTCACCTCTCCGCGGGTGATGGCGGCGTGGATGTCCCCGTGGCGGAGAGCGAGTTCCCGGCTGTCGACGAAGACCCGGGTGGCGCGGTTCAGGCCGGCGCCGTCGAGTTCTCGCTTGGCCGGGTCGTCGGCGCCGAGGGCGGTGATGTGCTGGCCGGGGCGGAGCCAGGAGCCGAACAGGACGGGGGTGGGGCTGGCGGTCGCGGTGACGACGATGTCGGACTGCTGTACGGCCTGTTCCGGATCCGCGACCGCGGTGACGTCGACGCGCGGCAGGTCCTGGCCGAGGCGGGCGGCGAGGGCGGTTGCCCGGGCGTGGTTGCGGCCCCAGACGCGGATCTGCCGGATGGGACGTACGAGTGTGAGGGCGTGGGCCTGGAGTTCGGCCTGCCTGCCGGTTCCCAGGACGGTGGCGCGGGCTGCGTCCGGGCGGGCCAGGGCGCAGGCGCAGACGGCTCCGGCGGCGGCCGTGCGGAGGTCGGAGAGGTGGTGCTCGTCCTCCAGCAAGGCGGTGACGGCGCCGGTCGTCGCGTCGAAGAGTGCGACGAACCCGCCGCCTTCGGGCAGGCCGCGATGTCGGTTGCCGGGGAACCAGTTGGCTATCTTGACGAGGAAGTGGCGGCTCCGGGGCAGGTGGGCGGCCTTGATGTGGGAGTCCCCGCCGTCGGCCACGGGAAGCACCATGACCGGTGCCTGGGCTCCGTCGGTGGTGCTGAACGCGGTGAAGGCGTCGGCGACCGGCTCCACGAGGTCGGCGAGGTTCACGGCCGCGCGGATCCGGTCGGCTGTGTAGAGGGGGAAGCCGGGCATGGGGGTGGTCCTCACTCGGGCAGGGTGTCCAGGGTTCCCCGGGCGACCATGGCCACGTCGCCGCCTACCCGGATGTTGCGCAGGTCGTCGGGTCCTCCCTGCGGGAGGACGGTGAGCCGGCTCGGACGGCCGGTGAAGCGCCCCTGCCGCAGCGCGAACTCCTCCTCGACGGGCACGATGCGGTGCTTGGCCAGGTACGCGCCGACGCAGCCGGCCGCGCTGCCGGTCGCGACGTCCTCCAGGAGGCCGTCGTTGTTCCAGTGGCGGCCTTCCAGGGCCTCGACGTCGATCACGTACGCGAACTGCGCGCCGTACCGCGCGACCAGGTCCGCGAAGTCGTTGCGGACGATCTTCGCCTCCGCCAGACCCGTCACCACCGGGACGATGAGATAGCGCAGGCCGGTGGAGACGACGTGCAGGGGAAGATCGGCGAGGGCCCGATCGGGCAGGTTCAGGGCCGCGGCGACCTCCGGCCTGTTCTCCGTCGGGACGGTCGCCAGGAACTCCGGCTCTCCCTGGTCCAGTTGCGCGTGGTACCCGGTGGCGGTGCGCCGGGTGGTCACCTCGACGGTCCTGCCGGTCAGGCGGAAGGTCCAGCGCCGCGGGCCGGGGTTGCCGTCGCGCTCGTGCAGGACGGCGGCGGCGCCCAGGATCGGGTGCCCGGCGAAGTCGAGTTCCTCGAAGAGGTCGAACACCCGGGCGGTGACGTCCTGCGTCCCGTCCGCGCCGCTCAGGAAGATCGTCTCGAAATGCCGGAGCTCCTGGGTGATCGCGAGCATCTGCGCGGCGGACAGGCCCGGGTTCTCGGGGAAGACGGCAAGGCTGTTGCCGGTGAACGCCTTGCCGGCGAACACATCGACATGCCGATAGCTCAAGGGCATGTGGTCTCCAGAGTGGTGGTGGCTGGTCACGGCTCGACGCTAGGCGGGACCGACCGTCCAGTCATGGTCCAATCCCGGTAAAGTGGCCTACGTGAATCGCGCTGTGCGGCGCGTCCCGGCGTCGCAGTTCCCCCGTCTGCTCGGCGACTGGCGCGTCGGCGAGGGCCCGCTCGCCAAGCGCTTGGCCGTTGCCGTGGAAAAGGCCATCCACGACGGCCGGCTGCCGCTGGGGGTGCAGCTTCCTGCCGAACGCCTCCTCGCCGGCGAACTCGGACTTGCGAGGGGCACCGTGGCAGCGTGCTACCACATCCTGCGAGCCGAACAGTTGATCATCACCCGGACCGGCTCCGGCAGCACCACCTCCCTGCCACCCCGGCTGCACGACCGCCTTTCGCCGTGGGCCAGTGACCGAGGCCAGGCGGGCAGGAGCGGCGCGGTGCTCGACCTGACCATCGCGGAGCCCGCAGCGCCGTTCGACGAGCTCCTGCAGGCAGTACACGCCGCAGCCGATGCTCTGCCCGCCGCGCTGCTGCACGACACCGCCGACGGCGATGGACCGTCAGCGCTGCGGGCCGTCATCGCCGGCGCCTACTGCGCCCAGGGGCTCGCGACCCGCGGTGAGCACCTCCTGCTGACCAGCGGCGCCGACGCCGCGCTGAACCTGCTCAGTGCGGCGTACCTGCGGCAGAGCAGCAGGGTCGTCCTGGACTCCCCCACCTACCCCGGCGCGCTCGCCACCTTCCGCACCGCCGGTGCCAGGCTCGTTGCGCAGCCCCTCAGCTCCACCGGCTGGGACATTCCCGCCCTCGACCGCACGCTCCGGGCGGCCCGGCCGTCCCTGACCTATCTGATCCCTGACTTCCACAACCCCACCGGCCTGCTGATGAGCGAGGACGAGCGCAGTGAGCTCCGGCACCGCCTGCGCGCTCACGACACCGTGGTCGTCTTCGACGAGACCATGCGGGACCTCGACCTGCGCGAGCACGCCTGCCCGCCGCCCCGCGCCGTCACGCGCGCAGGCGACCGCAACGTCGTGCACGTGGGCTCCCTGAGCAAGTCCCTGTGGCCGGGCCTGCGCGTGGGATGGATCCGTGCTCACCCCGACGTCATCCACCGTCTGGCGGCGCTCCCGCTCGCGGCCGCTCTCGCACCCTCACCGTTCGACCGGCTCGTCGCGACCCGGCTCGTGGACCGCCTGGAGGCGGTCCTCGACCGCCGACGCGCCCAACTGCGTGCACAGCGCGACCACCTGGTCTCCCGTCTGTCCGCGCTGCCGTGGTGTCGCTTCCAGACCCCGCAGGGCGGCTTGTCCCTGTGGCTCGAACTCCTCGACACCGACTCCAGCCGACTGGCCGCCCTCGCAGCCACCCGCAACCTCTCCCTCACACCGGGCTTCCACTTCTCCCCCGACGGCGCCCTGGACCGCTACCTGCGCCTTCCCTTCACCCTCCCGCCCGAGACACTCGACGCCGCGGTCGACAGACTCACCGAGGCCCATGCCGCCCTGGAAGGCGCTCACTGACCAGCGCCCGCGCCCCGGGCCTTCACATGCGCGTCGTCCTGGAACGACCACATCCTGCACTGCAGCAGTCGGGCACGGCCTGGCGGGGAGCACGGCGGATCCGGCAGGTACGCGGTCCGGACGTGTCAGCGGCGGACGGTGGCCCTCAGCCAGCCCGCTCATCCGGTCTTCCGCCGAACCTCAGCCCCGCAGGCGATCGCCGTGGGGGCGCCGGGATCGTGCCCTGCCGCTCGGGCCTGGTGGGACAGGGATAATGATCTTGGATGTGGGCTGGTGCCGAGCGAGGGGCGGGCAGGGTGCGGATCAACGTTCTGGGGCCACTGCAGGTCGTACGGGGTGAGGACGGAGCGGCCTTCGAGATCGGCGGGGCGCGGCTTCGGCTGCTGCTGGTCCGGCTGGCTCTCGACCCCGGGCGCGTGGTCACCCGTGAGCGTCTGGTGGACGACCTCTGGGGAGACACCCCGCCGGAGGAGCCGGCCGGCGCCCTGCAGTCCCTGGTTTCCCGGCTCCGCCGGGCGCTGGGAGGCGACCGGAGCGTGATCGGCTCGCACCCCGCCGGGTACCTGCTCGACCTGCCCCGGGGAAGCGTGGACGCCTGGGACTTCGAACAGCGGGTGGCAGCGGGGCGGGCGGCGCTGGCGGCGGGCGGGTTCGCCGAGGCGGTCGCTTTGCTGGACGGGGCGCTGGAACTCTGGCGGGGAACGCCGTTCGCGGACGCCGAAGGCGTCGGGTTCACCGCGGCGCCGGCGGCCCGGCTGGCGGAGCTGCGGCTGTCGACGGTGGAGGAACGGGCCGACGCCCTCCTCGCACTCGGCGAAGCCGACACCCTGCCGCGTCTGGTCCCCGAGCTCACCGGACTCTGCGCCGCGCACCCGCTGCGCGAGCGGGCCGCCGTCAGGCTGATGCGCGCACTCCATGCGGACGGGCAACAGGCGGCAGCACTGGAGGTGTTCGAGCGTACCCGGCGGGCCCTGGCCGAGGAACTGGGCGCCGACCCGTCCGCCGAACTGCGGGACGTCCACCTGCGTGTGCTGTCCGGCGCAAAGCCGCCTGCGCCGGGGCCGGCCCCCGCAACCACCGGGAACCCGGTCAGGCGGGCCGCACTGCCCACCTGGCTCACCGGTCTGGTCGGTCGCGACGAGGCGCTGGCGGCGGTTCAGGAACGCCTGCGCCACTCCCGCCTGGTGACGCTGACCGGGCCGGGCGGCGTCGGCAAGACCCGGCTGGCGGTTGCGGCCGCGACCGCCGCACCGCCCGCAACGGACGTACGGCTCGCCGAACTCGCGGGCGTCGACGGACCGGACGCAGTGACCCAGGCCGTGCTGACCGCGCTCTGCCGTCCGGCGGAGGCCGGTGTGCTGGCCGGCGGCCTGCCCGCCGGCGATCAGGCCGGGGATCCCGTCGACCGGATCGTCCGGGCCCTGGAGGGTCGTGAGGTCCTGCTCGTCCTGGACAACTGCGAGCACCTGATCGAGGACGCGGCCCGGCTGGCCCATCGCCTGCTGGCTGCCGCGCCCCGGCTCACCGTGCTGGCCACCAGCCGCGAACCGCTCGGTGTCACCGGCGAGGTGCTCTGGCCGGTGGCGCCGCTCGCCGTGCCCGAACCCGGCGGCACCGCGCAGGAGGCACACGCGCACCCGGCCGTCGCCCTCTTCACGGAGCGGGCTGCCGCAGCCTGCCCCGGATTCACCCTGGACCACGACACCGTCGAGCCGGTCGTGCGGATCTGCCGGGAGCTGGACGGCCTGCCGCTGGCCCTCGAACTGGCGGCGGCCCGGCTGCGGGCCCTGAGCCCCGGGCAGGTCGCGGCGCGGCTGCACGACCGGCTCCGGTTGCTGGACCGCGGCTCACGCACCGCTCCCGACCGGCACCGCACGCTGCGCGCCGTGATCGGCTGGAGCTGGGAGCTGCTCGACGAGGACGAGCGCGTCCTGCTGCGACGGCTCTCCGTGTTCGCCGGCGGGGCGACCCTCCCCGACGCACACCTGGTCTGCGCCGGGCACTGGCCGGGCGGGCCTGCGCCCGACCCGACGGTCGTGGAGGACCTGCTGGCGTCCCTGGTCGACAAGTCCCTGGTCGCGGCCGTCGACGGGGAGAGCGGGACGGTGCGCTACCGGCTGCTGGAGACGGTCCGCGCGTACGCCGCCGAACGGCTCGTCGAGGCCGGCGAGGACGGCCGAACCGGCGCCGCCCACCTGCGCTGTTTCGTCGAGCTCGCCGAGAACGCCGAACCCCGGCTGCGGACGGACGGCCAGGTCGGCTGGCTGGCCCGGCTCGACGCGGAGCAGGGCAACCTGGACGCGGCGCTGCGCCGGGCGGTCGCCGTCGGCCCACCGGCGCACGCGCTGCGGCTGACGGCCGCCCGGGCCTGGCCCTGGCTGATGCGTGGTCAGGGTCGTGAGGCCGGTGAGTGGACGTCGGCCGTCCTCGCGGCCCACGGCTGCACCCCGCCGCCCGGTCTGGAGCAGGCACACGCCCTGTGTGTGATCCTGGCGCAGCTCACCGCCCCGCTGCGGGAGACCGGTGACACCGTGATCCCGCCGGAGGCGATGGGCGCGGCGCTGGTCACGGCGCAGCAGGCCGATCACCCGGTCGCGCTGGCCGCCTCGCTGCTGCTTGCCACGGCGGGGCCGCCGGACGCGGTGGGTGCGACGGCACAGCGGTTCGCCGAGCACCCCGACCGGTGGATGCGGGCCGCCGCCCATCTGGTGGTCGGCCGGATCGAGTTGGGCGCGGGCCGGATCGGGCGCGCCGAGCACTGCCTGCGGACCGCGGTGGACGGCTTCCGTGTCCTGGGCGACCGTTGGGGGCTGGCCATGGCGTTGGTCACACTGGCCGCACTGCTGTCCGTCACCGGCGCCGCCGACGAGGCGCTCGCGGCGCTGGCGGAGGCCGGTGAACGGGACGCCGAGATGGGCGGTTCCGGCGAGGCGCCGCTGTCACTGCTGCTGTCGGGCCGGCTGCGGGCGCGCTGCGGCGAACCGGCCGCGGCCCGGGTGGACCTGGAACGCGCGCTGGCCGCAGCCGAACGGGCCCGGGACCCGCACCTGCAGGCCGCCGCCCGCTACGCGCTCGGTGAACTCGCGCGGCGCGCCGGGGACTTGGAGGCGGCGCTGCACGGCCAGCAGGAGACGCTGCGGCGGCTGGAGCGGCTGCCCGGGAGCGGCCCCGGCGCCCCGGCGCGGCTGCACCTGCTCGCCCTGCTGCACACCAGTCTGGCCCGGACCCAGCAGCGGCGCGGCGCGCCGGAAGCGGCCGGCCCGCTGCACCGCCGTGCCCTGGAGCTGGGCGCGGACAGCGGCGACCAGCCGGTGCGGGCGGACGTGCTGGAGGGGTTCGCCGAGTACTGCCTCGCGCTCGGCGAGGCGGCGCGCGGGGCGGCGGCGCTGGGCGCGGCGTACGGCCTGCGCGGGGCCCACGACGCGGGCGATCCGGAGCTGCGGGCCGTCCTGGACGGCTGCGCCGCGGCCCTCGGGGAGGCCGGTTTCCGGGCCGCCTGGGAGCGCGGCCGGGCGTTGTCGCGGCCGGAGTCGCTGGCGCTGGAGGCGGGCTGACCGGCTCTTCGGAGTCGGCCGGGTGCGTGCCCGCCGCGCCACCCGCGGCGGGTGGC
>NZ_JBHVFE010000346.1:0-9799 GCF_042801945.1 Kitasatospora sp. NPDC057542 | reverse complement strand
CCCATGTCATCAGCGCGGTGCGGGACCTGAACCGGCTGGAGCTGGCCGGGGAGAGCGTGCGCGCGGCGCTGGAGGCACTGGCCGTTGCGGCGCCGACCCGGCTCGGGCAGGCGATGCCGGTGGCGGAGCTGGAGCTGCGCTATGCGGCCAGGGTCGCAGGAGGACACGGGCGCGGCCGTGCCGGTGGCGGTGCCGTCGCTGGCGACGTTGCACCGGGCGATCCGCCGCGACCTGAACCCGGGCCAGCGCGCGGCCCTGTCCGGCGGGGAGCGGGCACGGCGCCGCCACGACGTGCACCTGCGCCGGCCTCGCCAGTGGCGCAACGCCTGCTGGGAGGGCGATCACAAGCACGTCCCGGTCGAGGTCGACCTGCGAGGCGAGCTCGTATGCCCATGGGTGACCTGGTTCATCGACTGCGCCCACTACACCGTCACCGGACCGTCCTGCGCGGCCCCGGGTCACGGCAACGTGATCCGGCTACCTGACTTTGGAACCGGCCCGACCTCTCCCCGACGGCAGCCGCTCTCGGCGGCCTACCGGGCCAGGAACCCCTCGATGTCGCGCTTCACGGTTGGTGGCACGTCGGCCAACTTCGAGACGATCGACCGGACTTCCCGCCTGAGGTCGGGAGACTTGCTCCAGACCCCCGCATCCCTGGTGAGCACGGCGTCCAGCAGATCGCCTTCGTACATGTCGCCTTCCGCCAGTGGGTTCTCCCGAAGGACCTCGATCGCCAGCGGCAGGAGATGGGCAAGGCCTACGTCCTGCCCGATGAGCAACCGCATGTCCTCGACCGTCAGGTCGCCAATCGGCTTGCGCCGAAGCTCGTGCGCGGTCGCCATCAGCCGGGTTTCGCCGCCCGATGGGGCTGGCCAGCGGTCGTTCTCAAGTTCCTCAAGGGAGCGGTCACGGTTCGCGGGTCGAGTCACCGACCGATCGTGCCACGTCAGGTCTCAAACGCGGTCCGAGCTCAGGCGGTGTGTGCGCGGCCTGTGGCGGGTGGCCTTGCCATCGACTCCCGTACCGGCTTGAGTACGGCTACTCAGGCGCCGGCCCGGGCCGCACTCCTAGCGTGGTGGCACGAAGCCAGACGGAAGGGGGCCGGGGTGTTCGACAAGAGGTTGGCGAAGGGCTGTCTGGGGGCCGTGGTGATTCTCGCCGCCCTGGTGGGGGTCGTGTTCGCGCTCTACATCGGGATGTGGATCTACATCGGTCCTGCCAGCTGACCCGGAGCGCTTGAGAGGGCGTTTGGCGTAAGCGGATTGCCCTTTATGCCCTAGTAAGTTCCTCGCCAGGTTGGTGTGGTCTCGTCCGTTATGCGTTTGGTGAGGTTGTCGATTGAGGCGATGTGGATCACGGCTTCGGAGCTGCTCGGCAGGGTCTCGTAGTCGCGGGCCAGCCGGCGGCGCAACATGAGCCATCCCAGACTTCGTTCGACTACCCAGCGCCTTTTCACGACGTGGAAGCCGCGGACGTCGGATTTTCCGGCGACGACTTCGACATCGACTCCGAGGCTGGCCCCGCGCTCGATCAAGGCGTTCTTGAAGCCGGTGTCGACCCAGCTTTTGGAGATGCTCGGGTAGGTCTTCTTGGCCTGGTTGAGGAGGTGGATTCCTATGGCATTCTCGGACAGGCTCGCGGCGGTGACGGCCACGGCGAGGATCAGGCCGATGGTGTCGGTGGGGATGCCGCGCTTGCGGCCGTTGATCAGCTTGCCGCCGTCGAAGCCCCGGCTGTCGGCGCCGACGACGGCGTCCGCCTTGACCGACTGTGAGTCGATCACGCCCGCGCTCGGCTCCGGATCCCGCCCCGCCTTCTCCCGGACCTTTCCACGCAGCCGATCGTGGAACTCCTTCACCAGACCGTGGTCGCGCCAGCGGCGGAAGAACGCGTAGACCCGGTCCCACGGCGGGAAGTCGGCCGGCATCGTCCGCTCCTGACCGGGGGCGCCGTCGCTTCGCCGGCGACCGCCGTCCCTGAGATCAAGGCCGTGGAGCCGGCCGCGTTCACCGAGCAGCGCCGTGAGCGCTACACCGCCCAGATCGCCAACCTCGGCCAGCTTCCAACCTCGGCCTGACATCGCCGACCATCGAAGGGGCCCGCCAACCGGCGGGCTCCTTCGCGTTACCAACACGGGTAACGCATTTGTCCTGTGGCGGGTACAGAACGCAGACCTTCCTGCTGGCCGGACCGACCCGGTCGCTCCACGCCGGTCGAGTGCAATAGCACCGGCTTGACTACCTCGTTCTGAGGACCTGCAACAACGGCCGACCTCGGTCTGGCCCTGCTGGCCAGGGCCAGACCGCCACCACCGGTGATAGCGCTTTGGCCTACCCGGCCCGGTCCGGGCTGCGAGACTGGTGATCATGACCGACCGCCGCACTCTCGCGATGCCCTTCTCCGAGCCGGCCACCGACGCTGCCGTGCCCACCCAGTCCGGCGGACACCGGCTGCTGCCGGTCGAGCAGGGCGCCGACTTCCGCCAGCCGCGCGGCGAGACCGCGGCCGTGCCCGCCCCGGTCCGGCGCCCGCTCGCGGCCGGTGGCCTGACCTTCTCCGACCCGGACCGCCGGATCTGACCAGACCCCGTCCGTCAGACCGCTGACCTGCGACGGTTTCAAAAATCGGCCCTCAAATGAGGGCCCAAAAGTAGAAGCCCCCGCCGCCGGCCTGCGGTTCTACCCGCTGTCCATCGCCCGGACAGGGCGATTTGTGCATTGCCCCGCCCGGGGACCCGGCTCGGTGGCACGATGAGATGTCCATGGTCAGACGCCTGTTGGGGGGTTGTCGTTGCCGGGTGACAAACGGCGGATCCAGACGGCGGTGCTGGGCGGCGCGGAGTCGGAGGTGCCGCTGATCCTGCCGCTCGAGGCGATCGAGTTGGACGCCTTCCGCCGGCATCACGCCGAGGACACCTTCTGGTGCGGGCTGCTGCTCGGCGGCTGCGGCACCCAGCTCACCACCAAGCTCTACACCGACCGGGTCTGCCACTTCGCCCACCTGCCCGACCCGACCGGCCTGCACGTGTGCGGCCGCCGGGCACGGGACGTGGCCAGCGCCGACCACCTCTACGTGAAGTCCGCCGCCATCGCCTGGCTCCTCGACCAAGACCACGCCGGTGCCGTCCACCTGCGCGAACCGCTCGGCTCCGTCGTCGACATCGCCTGGGAGCACGGAACCCGCGGGCTGCGCCTGCACCTGGACGCCGCGGTGGCCCCGGTCTGGGACGACGAGACACTGGAGCCGGTCCTGGGCGTGTCCGTGCCGGTCGACGACGAGACACTGGTGCGCCGCCGGTTCGTGCACCGGGTGGGGTTCGACAGCGTCGGCACCACCCGGCAGGTGCGGATCGGCACCCAGGCCTTCGCGCAGGAAACCGAGTGGTTCGGCCTCGGCGAGTGCTCGATGACACCGGACGGGTTCCGCACGCCAGCCGTCGAGCGCATCGTCCGCACCCACCGCACCGGCGCCCCTCGCGGCGCCTGGAGGCTACTGGTACCGGAAGGCCGGCGAACAGAGCCGCATCCCGCCCGCCGCCGCCTGGAAGCCGCCCTGGCCTCCGGCTCCCGGGTCGCCGTCGAGTCCGCGTACCGCGACCTCGAAGCCACAGGCCCCGACTGGGGTCCCGCGACCCAGGAAGTCGCCGCCGAGCTGGAGAAGGCCCAGGCCTGGCTCGACGGACACCACCGCGAGCGCGAGAAGCTGTTCGAGTCACTGCGCCAAGCCGTGCAAGGCGGCGACACCGGGGCCGTACGCACCCTGCTCGCCCGCGTGAATGCCAAGGCCCGAGACCGGACCTCGGAACACCACGGCATCGCCATCCGCGCGGTGAACTTCCTCAGGAACCAGGAACGTGCCGCCCGGGCCCGTCGAAACCAGGAAGATCCTGAGTCCGCCGCCGAGAACACACATCGGCCCAACACCCCGAAATCGCGTCAGTCCAGGCCCGCGCCCGAGCCCTTGCCCCCGCCACCCGGGTCGGCGCAGCGACGAGTGCGGGACATCCTCAGCGACCTGCGGCGCCTGGGCAACCGGATGGGACCCCAGACCATGCTGCACGCGTTGGACTCGCTGACCACCGTCATGGAGATCGCGGGCGACCTGGTCACCCCGGCACAGCGGGCAGAGGCCGAACGGTGGATCGCACGCGGCCGACGGCTGCGCGCCGCGAACACCATGCCGGCACCGAGGCAGACCACCGAGGACCCGGCTCCCCGGAACCGTCCGGAGGTCGGAAACCGTGCCGCCCACGCCCAGGTGAGCCGGATCCTGAGCGCCCTCGGACGCAACAGTCACCAGATGCCGAACCGTGAGCTGTGCCACCAAGCGCGCCTCCTGGCCAAGGAAGCGAAGAGGGCCGGCTCCCTTGTTACGCCGGCCCAGCGCCAAGCGGTTGACCGGTGGCTCGCCCGGGCTGAACGCCTGCAACCGCCTTCCCGGCCGGGACCGGCCGGCAGCCACAACCCCGTGGCATGAGGCGAAGCCGCGTCGATCTGTTTTACGGCCGTAAAACAGACCCGACACGGGAGGGGGCGCCCGGCGCTCGCGCTGTTCATGGCCGCAGTGGTGGTGCGCTTTGCCACCGGCTCTGACCTGCGACGGTTTTATAAATCGGCCCTCAAATGAGGGCCCAAAAGTAGAAGGCCCCGCTGCTGGCCTGCGGGTCTACCAGCCGTCCATCGCCCGGACGTCCCCGGGCATCGCGTAGCGGCGGCAGGCGAGAAGCTCCTCGGCGGTGATGCCGATGTCGTTGGCGACCAGGGCGAGGACGTCCTCGGCCTGGCGGTCGCCGACGTAGGCCGGGACGGTCTCTCCAGCGCGCCCGATGCGGTGCTGGGCGGCGCGGTGCTGAGCGACCAGGTCGCGGCCGGCACTCACGTGTCGGCGCCAGGCTTCGGCGGTGATGCCGTCCGGGGCAGGGCCGGTCTCCAGCTCGGCGGCCGGGATGTCGGGGCGGGCGCGGTCCGCCGCCGGCACCCCGGCCAACTGCCAGCCCGCCGGGAGCACGGGGAACTCCGTCGGCCCGCCGTACGGGTCCGCCGCGCCCTGTACGACCAGCGTCGGCAGCCCGCCGCCGAGGAGTTCCGCAGCTCGCGAGTCCTCCAGGCGGCCCGGTGGGTGCAGCGGGAAGGCCATCGCCAGCACGGCCACCGCGCCGCTCGCCGCACCGGTCCGGCAGGCCACCCGGGCCCCGGCGCTGCGGCCGCTCACTACCAGCGGTACGCCCTCGGCGAGCATCCGGTCGGCACCGCCGGTCATGTGGTGCACCGCGTACAGGTGACCGCGGGCCCGCTCGGTGTACTCCAGCGCCTTCGTCAGCATCCCCAGCGCCTCGATGGTCGCGTCGTCCACCCCTGGCGGCCGGCGGTGCGCCTCGTCCGGCTCTTCGGTCCCGACGCCATCCGCCACCGATGCCTCCCGACCTGCTCGCCTGACCCCTTCACCGTCGTTCGGCCCGGGAACAGGCGCACGCGGGGAAGGGCCGACCGGCGGGTCAGGCCGCCGGCACCTGCGCGATGTCCGGATGGGCGGCCTGCTTGAGCTTCATCTCCGCCTTGTGCCGGTTCTCCACCCCAACCCAGTACGGGTGGGCGTACAGCTCGGCGCCGACCGCGGCGAACGCGGCCCGCTGCTCCTCGGTCGGGTCGGCCATCCAGTCGGCCTCGGCGGTGTACCAGCGGCGCTGGAGTTCGAGCAGGTCAGCGGGGAAGTCAACGGCATCAGACACGACGCCCATCGTAGATCGCACGCCCGTACGGCCGACCGCACGGCACCCCGAGACCCACCCACCCCAGCCCCAGACAGCCCACGCACCTGGACAGAGCCCGGACCCAACCCCTCCAGATGGCATGTCCGCGGCCGAAAAATCCCAGATCAAAGCCCTGGCCACCCACCGACCAGCGGGTCTAGCATTCCCGGCACGGCGGCCCCACCACAGCACCACCGGGCCGCCGAGCAGAGCAGCCGCGCCGTGACCCCGGCGCTGGTGACCTCCCACCGGCCGGGTCCCGCGGAACACCCCCCTGCTCCCAGGACCCGGCCGCTGCACCGCTTCCCTCGGGTGTCATCACTGACCGCGCCCTGACGGCCGCCGCGCCGCTGGCCGGGTGCTGCTCGCCGCCGGCCGGGTCCGGGGCGGGGCCGGGTGCGCGGTGAAGTGTCCCGCTGTGTTGCGGTGAAGAGCCAGCGCCGATCGTTATCGCTGGACGCGGGTGGCCGTGGATCGCGTCCGGCTGGTGCCGGCCGCTCGCGGTGGGGCGGGTCGGGCTGGGGCGCGACGGCCCCAGGAAGGCCGTCAGGCCGCCTCCGTTCGGCCTGGCCCCCACGCCCACCTCGGCCACACAGCTGCGCCCCCGCACTGTCCCCGGGGACGTCCTCCGCCCGCGACGCCGGAGCCTCCAAAGCTGGCTGGGCCGCCGTCCTCGCCGCCGGCCTCGACGTCGAGTTCACCGGCATCGACCGGGGTGTCCTCGACATCGACTGATGCCACCAGCCCGCCAGATCCGGCCTTCACCGAGGCCGCAGCCGGTGGCCCGCGACAACGAGTTGCAGCGCAGTGTCACCGAACTGCAGTACCGGGCGTCACTGGGCTGCGGTCTCGGTGACACCCGAGTGCACACCCGCCGTGCTCCTTCGCCCAGACACGGGCCCAGTTGAACCCGGCTCGTTACTGCTGCGCCTCTGCGAGTTCCCGGACCGCGCGGGCGAGATCGAGGATGGCCAGGACGATCGCGTCGAGCCCCTCGCCGATCGCGTCGGTCTGCTTGTCGGCGCCCTCACGGTTGATGGCCCGCTGGGCGGCGCTGTCCGCGAGTTCCTCGTAGTACGACACTGCTTCCCCTCCTGGTGTACGAGCACAACGAGGCGATCCTCCCCGCCGGAGAAACCCGCTACGCCCCGACGTACAAGAGCGGGAACCGAGTTGGACGTGGATGGATTCGCCCCCTACGCTCTCCCGTGGGCCGCGTGCCCGGCGTGCCGTCGTGCTGTTTTCCGACGGCCTCCTCAAAAAAAGCCTGTTGAGTTGCGTTTGTGCAATTCGTTCCACGAGCTCCAAACACGTCCGTGCTAAGCATCGGCGCGACTCGGCAGGCCCGACCCCGCACGTCGCGGATTGAGGCTGGCTGTTCGTTGAATTCTGTGGTTGTCCGGCACGCCCTGATCGGGCTGAAGGTCCTGCCCGTGGTCCTGGTCGTCGTGCTGTCCGCCCCGGCATGGCTGTCCTGGCCGTTCCTCCCGGAGCGGCGCCAGCAGTTCGTGCTGGCCATGGTGAAGGCGCTGGCCGACTGGACGCAGGGGACCTCGCGCGAGGACACCGCCGACACGGCCGTCGGCACGGACCAGACGATGCCGGTCATCCAGCCGGCCACGACTACCCCCGACCCCGCCGGACTGACGCTGGAACCGGCCGAAGAGGGCGATGAAGGTGCAGACATGGTCGGCTGACACCGCCTCGGCCCAGTCCGGGCTGCGCCGGGGCCGGTGTTCGCGCACCGTGGAGGGGCCGGTCCGCGTCCGAACCCCCGAGCGGATGTGCGGACCGGCCCCGGCGGTGCGTCAGTGCCAGGTCACCTCGATGTGCTGGGCGAGGAAGGTCACCGCGGTGATGAGCAGCGAGGAGCCGACGGAGGCGAGGACCGCGCCGCTCATTCGGCCGGGGTCGCGCCGGGCCGGCCGTTCCTGCCCGGCCCGGCGGGGCGCCTCGTCCAGGTCCCGGTTCCGTGGGGCCGGTGTGCGCGGTGGTGTGGTGTGCGAGGTGCGGCGCTGTCGGGCTGCTGTGCGTTCGGCCATGGTGGTTCCTCCCGTGTCGTCGACTGGCCGGTGCGGACCTCGTCGCCCGGTGCTGGGCGGGTCCGATGGGCCGGACAGTATGCGGCTGGGAGCGCCGATCAAGGGGGCTCCGTCGCCGAGTTCGACCACGCGAACTCGGCGCAACGGGCGCACAGTACACGGCTGGGCGGGCGGGTCAACCCCCCCCTGGCGACGTGCGGAGACGGGCTTGCGGTGCGGGGGTCGACCGTGGCCGAGGCCGGGGCCCTGCCTACCTCCGGTCGGCGGCGGGTGCTCCGTCCCGGCGGTTTTGAAAGATCTTGTCAATTGATCATGTGTTGACCACTGGACTTGCAGAATCTGGGACTTTAGATCTTGGCTGCCTGGCCTGCGGTTTTGCTGCCGTGATTGCCTCTCAAGGCCTGGGGCCTGTGGCTTTGCAGAATCTGGGACTGCTGTTCAGCCCAGTTGGGAAAACCGAGAGGCGGTGGAAGGGATCGCCTCGACGCTGTTGATCTTGTGGCCGGCGCCGGACCCCGGGGCCAGCTCAACACCATCAACGAGGTCCAGGCCCTGACCCGCAAACACTGGCAGCCGCACAGCGACGGCCTCGACTTCACCGGCCGCATCCCGATCCTCGCGTGCACCCTCGACCAGCTGACAGCCCGCGGCCCGCACGCCCCGATCTGGTGGCGCTTCGGCAGCCACCAGTGGCAGAACCTCACCGACGCCCTCGCCAACACCGACTACCTCACCCGCACCCGGGCCCGCCTCGCCGCCGAGAAGCAGGCCGCCGAAGACGAGAAGGAACAGCGCCTGGAAGCCACCCGCTGCCCGGGCTGCAACCGCCGCGAGGACGAGTACGACTACAAGCCCGGCGCCGGCGACGGCACCGAGCTCTGCTACGACTGCCGCAAGGAAGCCGACGACATTCGCGAGCACAACGCCCTGCTCGCCGCCCGCCGGGCGAACGCCGCCATGCACCCCTGCCACACCTGCCAGGGCTCCATCGGAGGCAAGCCGGACTCGGTCGCCGAACTGCGCAAGCCGGCCGACCCGTACCGCCTGGAATGCCCCGACTGCGACGACAAACGCCACGCCAACGGCCGCCCGCCGATCATCCTTCCCCTGCCCACCAACCGCGACCGCCGCCGCGCCGCCGCCGGCAGGCTCGACGACCCGTACTGGCACATCCGCCTGCACCACGCGAAGGAGTACCCCAACCGCTGACCAGGCCCCATGGAACGGCAGCGACCGAAGCGACCGACACCGAAGGCGGTGCGCGCCACGAGCAATGGGGGTGCGGCGCGCACCGCCCACCCGATCCTGCCAGAGCCCCGCAACCTGACTCCTGACGGTATGGTTCCCGATGCCCGGCGGTGTATGGAAGTGCAAGGGCTATGGGACCCACAGTGGGCGGTGTGACGACTGATATGAAGGCAATTGCAGAGTTCCGATTCAGGCCGGATCACATGAATAGTCCTGGCCATCTTAGTTCTCTTGATGATGTCGACGTCCTGATCGAAGAGATCATCGCCGGCTCGACGTATGAGAATCTGGCTCAGATCACCCACCTGGCCAGGGGGTGTGTCAAGCCGAATATTCCTGGTCATGATCTCCCGGAACTGCCGGATCACGACTTTCAGGTCGGAGTGGATAGGGAGCTTCAAGTCGCAGTTTTGCTCTTTATTGACGACACCGGAAACTACGTGTCGGAAGGATCTCCGGATTCACGGAGTGCACCCGTATACTATCTTGCAGGGCATCGGACAGAATTTCGTGATCAAGTAGAAATTCCTATCGATATTGCGCGGGAAGCCGTTAAGGAATTTCTACTTACTAAAGGCCGGCGTCCTACATTCATCACCTGGAAGAACCAGTATCCGGAAGATGATCTAATATAGCTATGATTGGGTCGTGGGGCCGCAAAAATAGGGGGGACGACCCCCCCGTCAGCAGATGCACCCCCGCGACCCCCCGGGGGTTTTAAAAAAAAAACAGCCCCCCCGACAAAAAAAAAAAGCGGGTT
>NZ_JBHVFE010000345.1:0-9821 GCF_042801945.1 Kitasatospora sp. NPDC057542 | reverse complement strand
CCTCGAAGCCGCGGCTCCGAAGCCCGCTGCGGACCCCGGTTCCGATCTTTCGATGGGTCAGTCTGCCCGGCCGGGGCGTCCGGCGCTCTAGGCCTGAACACCCGGTTCGGGGTGTATCTGGATACACCTCCGAGAGGCCGTCCAGACGGCTGTCCGCACCCCGACTCCGATTCGTAGCGTCGTGTTCCGTCAGCCGGCCAGGGTCCTTCCCGGTGCCGGACCCAGAACAGTGGAGGGCCCGTGAACGCGCCGATCATCCGGATCCGCGGCGTCGACAAGACGTACGACCGATCCGACGCCGCCCGTCCCGCCCTGGCCGGGCTCGACCTGGAGGTCCGGGCCGGCGAGGCGCTGGCCGTGCTCGGCCGATCGGGCAGCGGCAAGTCCACCCTGCTGAACCTGATCGCCGGCCTCGACCGCCCGAGCGAGGGCGAGGTGGAGGTGGACGGCGTGGCCGTGCACCGGCTCGGCGAGGCCGCGCTGGCCGAGTACCGGCGGACGCGGATCGGCATGGTGTTCCAGTTCTTCAACCTGCTGGACGACCTGAACGTGGAGGACAACGTGCTGCTCCCGGCCCAGCTGGCCGGGATGCGGAGGGAGCAGGCCCGGGCCCGGGCCGGGGAGCTGCTGGAGCGGCTGGGGGTGGCCCGGCACGCCAGGGCCTTCCCCGGCCGGCTCTCCGGCGGCGAGCGGCAACGGGTCGCGGTGGCCAGGGCGCTGATGAACCGTCCGCCGCTGCTGCTGGCCGACGAGCCCACCGGGGCGCTGGACACCGCCTCGGCCGCCGACGTCCGCGACCTGCTGCGCGGGCTCAACGAGGAGGGCCAGACGATCCTGCTGGTCACCCATGACACCGCGCTCGCCGAGGCCTGCGCCGACCGGACGATCGAGCTGCTCGACGGCCGGCTGGTCCGGGACACGGCGGTCGTGCCGGTGCCGGGCGGTGGCCGATGAGCGCGCTCGGCAAGGTGGTGCGCGCCGGGGTCGGCCGCAGGCGGGTGCAGACCCTGGTCATGGTGCTCACCACGATGATGTCCGTGACGGCGTGCATGCTCGCGCTCGGCTTGCTGGTCGCCGCCCGGGGCCCGTACCAGCGCTCCTTCGCCGACCAGCACGGCGCGCACCTCAACGTGCTGTACGACCCGGCCAGGGCGAGCCCCGCCCAGCTCGCGGCGACGGCCCACGCGTCCGGCGTGACGGCCTCGGCCGGCCCCTACCAGGCGGTCACCGTCCAGCCGCGCTCCGGCTCCGGGGCCCGGATCCCCCCGGCCGGGAGCCTGCTGCCGCCGATGACGCTGGTGGGCCGCGCCGCGAGCGGCCCACTGGACGACCTGCGGGTCACCAACGGCCGCTGGATCGAGGGCCCCGGCGAGGTGGTGTTCCTGGACGGGCACTCCCCGCTGGCGGTCGGCGACAGCATGGACTTCCCGGACCTGCCGGGGCACCCGTCGCTCAAGGTCGTCGGCCTGGCCGCCTCGGTCTCCTGGAGCGCGGACGGCTGGGTCGCCCCGGAGCAGGTGGCCGGGCTGACGGCGCCCGGCACCGCGCCCGCCACCCAGTACCTCTACCGCCTCGCCCACGCCGGCAGCGACGCGGAGGTGGAGGCGGGCCGCGCCGCGCTGGCCGCCGCGGTCCCGGGCGGGGCGCTCGCCAAGGCCACCTCCTACCGGCCCGCCCAGGAGGAGGCGAACCGGACGGCCTCGACCTTCGTCCCGTTCGTCACGGCCTTCGGGGTGCTCGGTCTGGCCATGTCGGTGCTGATCATCGGGGTCGTGGTCAGCGGCGCCGTCAGTGCCGCCACCCGACGGATCGGCATCCTCAAGTCCCTCGGCTTCACCCCGGCCCAGGTGGCGCGCGCTTACGTCGGCCAGGCGCTGATCCCCGCCGGGGTCGGCACGGCGCTCGGCGTGCTCGTCGGCAACCTGCTGTCCGTACCGGTCCTCGGGCTGGCCCACAAGGCCCTGCGCGGCGGACTGCTCGGCATCCCGGTCTGGGTGGACGCCGTGGTCGCGGTGGTGGCCCTGGGCGCCGTGGCGGGCACCGCGCTGGTACCGGCGCTGCGGGCCGGGCGGCTGCGGACGGTGGAGGCGCTCGCGGTCGGCCGGACGGCGCCGGGCGCCAAGCGGGCGGCCGCCCGAGGCACGGCCGACGGGGCAGGGGCGGCGAGCCCGCTGACCCGGGCGCAGGACCTGATCGGCCGGCTGCCGGTGCCACGGGCGCTCAGCCTCGGGCTGGCCTCCCCGCTCAACCGGCCGGGCCGCTCGGCGACCACCGGCGCCGCCGTGGTGCTCGGCACGGTCGGGGTCACCCTCTGCGTCGGCCTGACGCTCTCGTTGAGCTCCCTCCAGGAGGGCCTGACGGCCGACCGCGCGGGCAAGGTGGTGGTCCAGGCTCCGATGGAGGGCTCCGCGCAGCCCGTCGACCACGTGGACGAGGCGGCCGTGGCCAAGGCCATCGACTCCCGCCCGGGCACCCGGGCCTGGTTCAGCAGCGTCCCCACCCCGGTCACCCTGGCCGGGAACACCGGGCGCTCCGAGGTGGTCGCGTTCAGCGGCGACGCCTCCTGGAGCGGCTTCCAGCTGGTCTCCGGCCGCTGGTTCCACGGCCCCGGCGAGGTCGTGGTGGCCGCCGCCTACCTGCGGGCCAACCAGGCGAAGGTCGGCGACACCGTCACCCTCACCGACCACGGGCGGAGCACCCCGGCGAAGATCACCGGCGAGGTCCTGACCACCAACGACCTGGTGTTCACGGACCGGGCCACGCTGGCGCCGCTCGGCGGCACGATCCACGCCGAGGCGCTCTCCTTCCACATCGACCTCACCCCGGGCACCGACGCGCAGGCCTACGCCGACGGGCTGGACCAGGCCGTCGAGCCGCTGGGCCTGGGCGCCGAACCCGGCGGGGAGCACCTCAACATCGTGGTGCTGGCGATGAACACCCTGGCGGGCACACTCACGCTGCTGCTCTCCGTGGTGGCAGGGCTCGGGGTGCTCAACACCGTGCTGTTGGACACCCGGGAGCGGGTGCACGACCTCGGGGTGCTGAAGGCGCTCGGGATGTCACCACGGCAGACCGTCGGCATGGTGCTCACCTCGGTCTGCGGCAGTGGGCTGGCGGCCGGGCTGATCGGGGTCCCGATCGGCATCCTGGTGCACCACCAGGTGATGCCCGCGATGGCCAAGGCCGCAGGGATCGGAGTGCCGGACGCGGACCTCGCCGTGTTCGCCCCGTCGGTGGCGGGGCCGCTGATACTCGGCGGCCTGGTGCTGGCCCTGCTCGGCGCCGTCCTCCCTGCCACCTGGGCGGCCCGTACCCGGACGGTCACGGCGCTGCGGACGGAGTGACGGCGGGGGAGAGCCGGGAGAGGGGCACGCCCGGCTCCGCCCGGCCCTGCCCGGGAGCCCCCCGTCAGGCTCCCCGGCAGAGGCCAGGGCAGAGCCGGACGCGCCCGGCCCGGCCCAGGCCGGACGGGGACCAGCCCGGCCCAGGTCAGCCCAGGCCGGCCCGACCCCGATCATCCGACCGGGCCCGGATCAGGACAGCCGCGCCGCCGCGTACGCCTCCATGGCGGCACGCTGGTACGCGGCCAGGCCCTGGGCGATGGCCTCGTACGCGGCGCTCCACTGCTCGTTCTCGGTGCAGGAACGGGCGATCGTCAGGTACTCCTCGGTCGGGACCGGCCGGATGGTGCCGAGCAGCCGGTACTCCTCGTCGATCGTGCTCTGCACGGGCTCGGCGTCGGCCGGGTGGCCGGCCGCCATCAGCTCCGCCAGGCGGATCATGCGGGCGGTCCGCTCGCGCTGTCCGGCCTCGATCTCGGCCGGGGCCATCGCGGCGGTCGCGCGCCGGGCCGCCTCGGCGTGCTCGGGGAAGTCACGCAGACTCGCGTCGACGTCATCGGGCTGGATGCCCTCGAACAGGTTCTCGGGGCGGTTGATGGTCATGGGCGTGCCGTCCTTCCGGGAGCGTTCCAGGTCGGCGATCGTGCGGGAAACGGTGGCGGCCAGGGCGTCGAGCCGGTCGCGCTCGGCGACCAGTCGCCGGCGGTGGCCCCGCAGGGCCTCCAGCTCGTCCACCTGATCGCCCAGGATCCGGGCGATCTCGGTCAGCCCCACGCCCAGTGCCCGCAGTACCAGGATCTGCTGCAGCTGGAGCAACTGCCGTTCCTCGTAATAGCGGTGGCCGTTGGAGCCGATCCGGGCCGGTGGCAGCAGTCCGATCTCGTCGTAGTGCCGGAGGGTTCTGGCCGTCACACCGGACATCCGGGCTACTTCAGCGATGGGCCAGGCCATGGCCGCCTCCCTCGTTTCCACGTCCCCACGTTCGCGTGGACCGGGCCGGTTCTCCGGCCCTGGTCACGACGGTAGAAGCTGCCGCTGCGGCAGCTTCAAGCCCGGGGGCCCTGTCCGTCGCCGCCGCCCGCATTGCCGCCTACGCCTCGGCGAACCAGTCCAGGGACTGCCCGTGCGGCCCGGTGAAGGCCACCGGCCGCTCGTCCAGGGCGAGCGCGAACAGTCCGGAGCCGGTCGGGGCCGGGCGGGGGAGGCGTCGGGCGACGGACGCCAGCACGGAGACCGCCTCGTTGGAGATCCAGTGCCCGGGCAGCTCGCGCATGGTCGCCGCGAACTCCTCCCGCTCCTCCGGAGGCAGGTACGCGAGCACCGCGCTGTGGAACACCACCGGCGTCGCCCCCGCCGGGGCCTGCGCCACCAACTCCCGTACCGCTGCGTTGAGATCGCCGCGCACCAGCAGCGGCGGTTCGGCCCGGGCGACCAGGACGGCGCCGCGCAGCCGGTCCAACCGGTGGGTCTGCTCGGGCCAGACCAGGGACTCCAGCCAGCGCATGTCCTCCTCGGCCCGTACGTCCAGCGGATTGAGGTCGATCCCGGCCCGCCACACCACCTCGGGCAGCCGTTCCCGCAGGGAGCCGGGGAGCGGTACCGGACCGCTCACCGTACAGTCCAGCGTCACCGGGCTCGCCTCGGCGCCGAACTCGACGCCGAACCCGGCGACCGGGGTACCGGTCCCACGCTCGCACCCGTCCTCCCCGGCCAGGTACCGGTACCGATACCGGTCCGGGTACAGGCAGAGCCCGGCCGAGGCGCCCACCTCGATCAGGGCGAGCGGCTGCGGCAGTGCGGCCAGCAGCGGCAGCAGGGTGGCGCAGCGGCCCGCCTCGTTGGTCTGCGTCCGCCGCTCCAGCATCGTCGCCGAGACCTCGGCCCAGTGCTCCGCCGCCCAGTCGCGGAAGGCCGGCCAGCCCTCCGTCACCGGCCCGCCCAGGTGCCTGACCGCGCCGAACAGCAGGTTCGGCTGCCGCTTCGCGGCCGGCAGCCCGTCCAGCAGCGCACACGACTGCTCGTCCTCGGCGACGCGTTCGGCCAGCGCCTGGTAGACCGGCGAGTTGCCGCGCGCCTCCCGCTCCGCGAACGCCCGGTAGAGCTCCCCCGTATCGCTGCGCATCCCCCGCATGCCCTTTCGACGCCTTCTCAAGTGATCGAATCGGCCCAGCCTACGCCCGCCCGACGCGCCTGCCGTCGCCCGCGGTGCGCCGACCAGTGCGTCGACCAGCGCGCCGAGGACCGGCTGACCCCAAGCGTCCTCCCGGACAGCGGCGTGCAGTGCGCGCACCGGCTCCGGACCGCTCAACCGCTGCCCGGCGACGCCCGGATGGCGCTGGGGCAGGCCAAGCTCGGGAACCAGTGCCGCCCCCGGACCGGCCGCGGCGAAACCCTGCGCGGCTGCGTGGTCCGGGCCGTCCACCGCGACCGCCGGGTGGAAGCCGGCCGTCCCGCAGCTGGACCAGCCGCAGACCATCCGAGGGCTGACCACCATCCCGAGCGCGGCGCAGCCGTCCCGCACCTCGGTGAGCGGGGCCTCGGGTCGGTCGCGCCGAGGTCGAGCCGTACGCCCGGGTCGTCCCGGCGGAACCCGGCCACGCTCGGGGCCACCAGCGCGACACCGGCAGTGGCGAAGTAGCGGACGGTCAGGTTGCCACTGCGCCCGGCCCACAGCCGGGGTGGTCTGTGTCAGTGGATGACGACGGATGCGCTGCTCGTGCCGCCGCGCTCAGGCCGGCCCGGCCCACGCTCCGGTCAGTCCGGCCCGTACCCGGGGCCGGCCGCCGACCGCACCAGCACCGTCAGCAGGCCGTGGACCACCGGGAACCAGGACGCGCCCGCCGCCCGCCGCCCGCCGCCGTCGGCCGCCCACCGCCCGCCGCCGCCGGCCGCCGCCGCCCGCCGCCGCCCACCGCCCGTCACCGGTGCAGCTCGGCCGAGCGGCTCAGCCGAGCAGGCCGCCCATGTGACCGTCCTCGGCGAGCAGCCGCCAGGAGCAGCCGGGTGAGGCGAACGCCTGCGGGTCGACCGCCTCCACCAACCGGTCCACCACCGCGCTCAGCAGCGCCTGCGGGTCGAACACCGCCCAGGTGTCCCGGGCCCGGCCGTAGTCCCAGCGGTCCCACTCGGCGCGCAGCCGCTCGTACGTCCAGAGGGCGTAGAGCAGGGCGGACAGGTCGCGGTTCAGGTAGGCCTCGGGGTGGCCGTCGTCGTACCAGTCCGGCAGTTCCAGCCGGCCGGTGGCGCCGTCCAGGGCGATCGTGAGGTCGGTCGGCCAGTCCCCGAGGGCGAGGAAGTCCCGCTGGTACGGGCGTTCCTCCTCGCCGTCGAAGTACTCGGGGTACGCCTCGCCCATGCTGACCAGCGGCTCGTCGCACACTCCGAACATCGCCCCGCCCAGCGGCAGGCCGACCTCGGTCAGCAGCTGCCGGGTCGGCCCGTGCACCAGGGCGGCGGGCAGGTCCTCGGGCCGGAACCGGTGCACCCGGCCAGGGCCGCCGTCCTGGTCCGTCAGCGCCGCGAGCTCCGCCACCAGCTCCGGGGTTGTCTCGTACGCGGGCCCGCCCGGACCACCCGGCAGCGCACCCCAGCCCAGTGCCCGCACCAGCAGCGCGGTGCCCCAGTGCGGGGGCGGTGCGGACTCGTCGTCGAACAGCCCGGGATCGATCTCCCGCATCCGCCGCTCGGCTCCCGCCAACACCTCGGCCGTCACGGTCGGCCCGCGTCGCCCGCCCAGCGCCTCCGGCCGCCGGGCCGCCTCGGCCACCGCATCCACCTCGCGGACCAGGCCCGCCAGCGCGGCCAGGCCGGAGGCCAGCAGGTCGCGCCGCGGGCCGCCGTTGTCCAGGAACACCTCCCCGGTCACCCCGTCCAGCAGCACCATGCTGCCGGTGGCGGCGAACGGCGTGCAGTACTCCGTCTCCCCGAGGACGAACAGCCGCTCCGCCTCCGCGGGGAACGCCGTCAGCTCCCCGCCCCCGAGCGCCTCGAAGTCCAGGAACGCCCCGGCCGTCGGCAGCCCCTCCCGCACCAGGAACTCCCGACTCCCCGCGTGCACCACCCCACCCGGCAGCTCCGCCACCCGCTCACACCCCACGTGCCCCACCCTCTCCCGGCCTACCCCGTGACCCACAGACCCTAGCGGCCCGGCCCGACACCGCCGAGGCGCTCTCCGAGCGGGAAGGGGCGCGGGGGCCGTCGGGCGGGGGTGGTGTGGCAGCCGGGCCCGAAGCTGCGAGGCGCTTGCCCGGGTGCGGCCGCGGGGAGGGGCGCGTGGCAGCCGGCGGGGGCCCGACACCCCACGGTGCCCGTGCGTCGCCACCGGGCCCGTAGGGTGCGGGGATGAAGCGCTACCTGCTGACCGGTACGCCGGGGGCCGGAAAGACGGCGATCCTGCGGTGGCTGGAGTGCGCGGGCTTCCCGGTGGTCGAGGAGGCCGCCACGGACGTCATCGCGCTGCGGCAGGCCCAGGGCGAGCCGGAGCCGTGGACGGACCCGTCGTTCGTGGATGCGGTGGCCGCCCTGCAACGGCGGCGGCAGGAGGGGGCCGTCGGCCCGCCGGGGGAGGTGCGGTTCTTCGACCGCTCGCCGGTGTGCACGTACGCCTTGGCGGTGCACCTCGGCCATCCGGTGACCCCGGCTCTGGCCCGGGAACTCGACCGCATCCGGGAGGCGGGGGTCTACGAACGCCGGGTGTTCTTCGTGGAGAGCCCGGGTTTCGTCACCCCGACCGAGGCGCGGCGCATCTCGTACGAGGAGTCGCTGCGGTTCGAGCGGATCCATCGGGAGGCCTACGCCGAGTTCGGGTACACGTGCGTCCCGATCGCCCCGGGGCCCCTCGCCGACCGGGCGGCCGCTGTCGTACGGCACGTCGGCGCGGCCGCCCGGCACGGAGGCTGACGTCTCCGGTTCAGGCGAGTCCGCCGGCCTCCCGGGCCGCCTGCTCCACACGGTCGTGGTGGGCCCGCCACCAGTCGGCGTCGCCGGGGGCGGTGTTGGCGCCGTCGGAGCGCTGGCCGGTGGCGCCGTCCACGAGTTCGCGGACCAGGTCGGCGTGGCCGACGTGGCGGTGGGTCTCGGCGATCATGTGGACGAGCACCCGGTGCAGGGTCTGCTCGTGGCGGGCGCCGAACGGCATCCTGCCGACGGCGTCCAGCGGCAGGGCCTCGATGGTGGCGTCGGAGTGCGCCCAGACCCGCCGGTAGCGCCCGATGATCTCCTCGGTGCTCTCGTCCGCCCGTGCCCACATGTCGCCGTTGGGTTCGGTCTGGCCGGTGATCCACACCGGGGCCGGTTCGGGGAAGGGGCGTCCGAAGGCATCGCCGAAGTAGAGGGCCTCGGCGCCGGTGACGTGCTTGACCAGGCCCAGCAGGTTGGTTCCGGTAGGTGTGAGCGGGCGGCGCAGGTCGTACTCGGAGAGGCCTTCGAGCTTCCAGAGCAGAGCGTCGCGGGCGTCCTGGATGTAGATCCGGAGGTCGGTCTTGTCATCTGTCACTGTCATGGGATCAGTCTGTTGGTCACAGGATGCCTGTCCATTGATTTCCAACCTCACCAGGACGTGACCAGCCGTCAACCCGGGCCATGATCAGCTCCGTTCACCCCACAGCGGAACCTCCCCGAGGGAGCGGCCATGACCGACGACGCCTGGACCTGGGGCGAGACGCTGTTCGCCGGAACGGCCGCCCACTACACCCGCGGCAGGCTCCCGTACGCCCCCCGGGCTGGCGGAGGCGCCGGTTGGGGCGCTGGGGCTCGACGGGCGGGGACGGCTGCTCGACGTGGGGTGTGGGCCGGGCACGCCGGCGCTGGGTCTGGCGCACCTGTTCGGCGAGGTCGTCGGAGTGGACCCGGACGCCGGGATGATCGCCGAGGCGCGCCGGGCGGGCGCCGCGGAGCCCAAGGCCACCTGGGTGCGGGCCCGGGCCGAGGAACTCCCGTCGGGCCTCGGCACCTTCACGCTGGCGACCTTCGGCCAGTCCTTCCACTGGATGGACCGCGACCTGGTGGCGGCGACCGTACGACGAATGCTGCGGCCCGGCGGCGCCCTGGCGCACATCTCGGACCTGAAGGGCGAACCGCGCCCCACCGAGGGGCTGCCGCACCCGCCGGTCCCGTACGCCGCGATCGGCGAACTGGTCCGGCGCTACCTCGGCCCGGTCCGCCGCGCCGGGCGGGGGCTGCTGCCGCACGGCACTCCGGGCGACGAGGCCGCGGTCCTCGCCCGGGCGGGCTTCGCCGGTCCGCGGCGGATCGTCGTCCCGGGCGGCCGCTGGAGCGTACGGCCGACGACGCGGTCGCGGGCGTCTTCGCGCTCTCCTCCTCGACCCCGCACCTCTTCGCCGGGCGCCGCCCGGCCTTCGAGTCGGACCTCCGCCGCCTCCTTGCCCGGACCTCGCCGTCGGGGCTCTTCTCGGAGCGGCAGCCGAGCAGCGAGGTGTTCATCTGGCGCACCACGGAGGGGCGTTGACGGTCCCGGGCGGT
>NZ_JBHVFE010000344.1:0-9836 GCF_042801945.1 Kitasatospora sp. NPDC057542 | reverse complement strand
AGACTGGGGGTGGGCGGGGTGGGCCCCCGCCTCCGCCGCCGCCTGGGGCGACTCCGTGTTGGACGCGCACGCCGCGGTGGGGCGGGGGCCGGGGGTCTGGTCACCGGCCCCACGGGGCCTTCCGGGCGGGCTGCGGTGCCCCGCTACTTCAGCGCGGCGAGCACCGCCTGCGCCATCACCTGCTCACCGGTCGCGTTCGGGTGGAACGGCACGGCGGGCGAGCCGGGCAGCGCGCCCTCGATCCAGCGGTCGTCCGAGCAGACGTCGTGCCCGACGGTCGGCGTCGCGGTGTCCACGTAGGCCGCGCCGTTCGCGGCCGCGGTGGACTTCAGGGCGGCGTTCAGCTTGTCGAGCACGCCGTGCATGTACTCGACGTCGCCCGGGGTCACCGGTTGGCGCAGGATGCACTTCGAGCCGTCGGCGGGCAGCACGGACGGGTAGCCGACCAGCAGCACCTTGGCCCCGGGCGCCTTGGCGTGGATGCGCTTGAGGGTGTCGGCCAGCTGCGGGGCGATGGTGGTGCGGATCCGCTCGGCCAGGTCGTCGGTGCCGTACTGCCAGGACATGGTGCTCCAGTCCCAGTAGCCGTGGTGGTAGACGTCCTTGCAGGGCGTGCCGAACGGGTTGACGACGGCGCCGGCGATGCAGGTGGCGACCAGTTCGCCGAGGCCGAGGTCGCTGGCCGCGAGGTCGTTGCCGCCGATCCCGAGGGTGACCAGGTCCGTGTCGGCGCTCACCGCGTCCAGCTGCGGGTCGTTGACCCTGATGAAGGCGTCGTACTGGGGCTGCGTCATCGCCTTGATCTTGGCCGCGGAGCAGGTGACGTCGGTGTACGTGCCGGCCTTGAGGGCGGCGGCGACCAGGTGGCCGTAGTTGCGGTCGGAGCGCAGGCACAGGCCGGCCGACTGGCCCGGCACGCCGGCGCCGGCGGCGTAGGAGTCGCCGAGTGCCACGTAGTGCTTCGGTGCCGGGGTGGCGGCCTGGGCGGTGGTGGAGGTGAGCGCGAGCACGGCGCCGAGGGCGACGGCGGCGAGCGCGGTGGAATTCCGGAGGTGCCGGGATTTCCGGGCAGGGCGGAGCACGGTTCCTCCTGGGGGAGAGAAACGACGGGTGGGGGGTCGTGCCGAGCCGGGCCACAGCTACTCGCAGGTAAGTTACTGCCAGGTTTCCCGGGCGTCCATGGTTTGCGCGGAAATTGCCGACATTCCGCCAGGCCGTCCCTGATCGCATTTCGCATTTCGCTCCACCCGGTATCGCATGGGTATCGCCGGCATTTCCGAAACGGCCCGGAGCGGAATTCGCGCCGACGGTTGTCACCCACCGGTTGACCGGACGTCACCGCAGGCCGCAGTATCGGGCGCACAGCGACGGCACGCCCCGGGCGCGCCGCCACCGCGAGCCGCGACGGAGGACTGCGCATGGCCCTGGACGCCGACGTCATCGTCATCGGAGCGGGACTCTCGGGCCTGGCGGCCGCCGCCGAACTCGCCGACGCCGGACGGAAGGTGATCCTGCTCGACCAGGAGCCCGCGGCCTCCCTCGGCGGCCAGGCGCACTGGTCCTTCGGCGGCCTCTTCCTGGTCGACTCGCCCGAGCAGCGCCGGATGCGCATCCGCGACTCGCACGCCCTCGCCTGGCAGGACTGGCTCGGCACGGCCGGCTTCGACCGGGCCGAGGACGCCTGGCCGCGCCGCTGGGCCGAGGCGTACGTGGACTTCGCGGCAGGTGAGAAGCGGTCCTGGCTGCGCGCGATGGGCGTGCGGTTCTTCCCGGTGGTCGGCTGGGCCGAGCGCGGCGGTTTCCTCGCCGACGGGCCCGGCAACTCGGTGCCGCGCTTCCACATCACCTGGGGCACCGGGCCGGGCCTGCTGGAGCCCTTCGTCCGGAGGGTCCGCGCCGCCGCCGCGCGCGGCCTGGTGGACCTGCGCTTCCGGCACCGCGTCACCGGGCTGTCCGCCACCGCGGGCGCCGTCGACACCGTCACCGGCGAGGTGCTGGTGGCGAGCCCGGCGGGCCGGGGGGAGGCCAGCTCGCGCGAGGTCGCCGGGAGCTTCGAACTGCGTGCCCAGGCCGTGATCGTCACCTCCGGCGGCATCGGCGGCAACCACGATCTGGTCCGCAAGGCCTGGCCGGCCCGGCTCGGCACCCCGCCCGCCAGGCTGCTCTCCGGCGTGCCCGCGCACGTGGACGGATTGATGCTGGAGGTCGCCGGCCGGGCCGGGGCCAGCCTGATCAACGGCGACCGGATGTGGCACTACACCGAGGGCATCGAGAACTGGGACCCGATCTGGGCCCGGCACGGCATCCGCATCCTGCCCGGCCCCTCCTCGCTCTGGCTGGACGCGCGCGGGCGGCGGTTGCCCGTCCCGCTGTTCCCCGGCTTCGACACCCTCGGGACGCTGGAGCACATCATGTCCACCGGGTACGAGTACACCTGGTTCGTGCTCAACCAGCGCATCATCGAGAAGGAGTTCACCCTCTCCGGCTCCGAGCAGAACCCCGACCTGACCGGGAAGTCGGTGCGCGGCGTGCTCGGCCGCGCGCTGCCCGGCGCCCCCGGCCCGGTCCGGGGCCACCTGCGGCACGGGCGGGACTTCGTGGTCGCCGGCAACCTCGCCGACCTCGCCCGGGGCATGAACGCCAGGACCGACGAGCCCCTGATCGACCCGGACGAGCTGCGCCGCACCGTCGAGTACCGCGACCGGCAGCTGGCCAACCCCTTCGCCAAGGACCTCCAGGTCGCCGCCATCCACGGTGCCCGCCGCCACCTCGGCGACAAGCTCGTCCGCACCGCCGCCCCGCACGGCATCCTCGACCCGGGCGCCGCCCCGCTGATCGCCGTCCGGCTGAACATCCTGACCCGCAAGTCGCTGGGCGGACTGGAGACCGACCTGTCCTCCCGCGTGCTGCGGCCGGACGGCGAGGTGCTGGCAGGGGTGTACGCCGCCGGCGAGGCGGCCGGCTTCGGCGGCGGGGGCGTGCACGGCTACCGCTCGCTGGAGGGCACGTTCCTGGGCGGCTGCCTGTTCTCGGGCCGTACGGCGGGACGGGCGGCGGCGCGGGCGCTCGGGTAGTGGGGCGCGGGCCGGGTCACGAATCCCCTCGGCGGCGGGCCGCGCCGCCGGTGACGAGCGCGGCGATCAGCCCGCCGAGGGCGAGCAGCACCCCGAGCGCGCCCAGCACGACGGCGCCGGTGAGCTTCCCCGGCAGCCCGGGTGTGTCGGGCCCGCTGTGCCAGACCACCCGGTGCCCGGTGAGCGTGGCGAGGTCGACGGTGCCCTGCAACTCGTCCCCGGTGTCGACCCGGGAGTCGATCGCGCTCTCCCGCTGGTCGCCCATCAGGAAGGCCCGACCGGGCGGGACGGTGACGTCGAAGTCCAGGTAGCAGGTGTGGGCCTGGCGGGCCGGCGGTTCGTCCAGTGGCCGCCCGTTCAGCGTGGCCTGTCCGTTGGCGCAGGCGATGCGGTCCCCGCCGAGGGCCGCGACGCGGGAGACGACGAGGTGGTCGAGCATCCAGGGGGAGTCGACGAGGTAGACCTCGCCGCGCCGGACGTCGGCGGCCGCGACGCGGTCGGAGAGGATCCGGTCGCCCTCCCGCAGCTCCGGGCGCATCGTGCCGCCCGTCATCCGATGGACCGAGTAGCCGCCGGTCAGGACCACCGAGGCCCCGAGCGCCACGCACAGGATTCCGGTCACGGCCACGGCCAGTGAGACCCACAGGCCTCGGGCCCTTCGCTTCGGCATCCGTCCGTCCCTCTCCCCGGTCCCGCTCCTCCCCCGTACCCGCGCGGAGCTGTGCGCAGCTTAATCGGAAGGGTGAGTTCCTGTTGGGGGCACCCTCCTCCGGGTCCGACCCGTGGCCGGGGCGGTGCTGGGTGACGGGTACAGTGCGGAGGCCGGTGCGCAGTGCGCCGCCGACCAGGAGGGGTCAGGAGAACCGATGAGCCGCCGAGACCGCGACGGTGTCCGGGAGCGCAAGCGGGGCGCCGGCGCCCCCGTGACCGTCACCGTCTGCCGGGGCTGCTGCTGCGGCACCGAGGCGAAGCACCCCGGGGTGGACCACGCGGGCCAGTACGAGCGGTTGCGGACGGCGGTGGGCGCGGCGGGCCGGGTCCGGGCGGTCAAGTGCCTGGACGTGTGCACCCAGTCCAACGTGGTGGTGGTCGGCCCCTCCGCCGAGGGCCGGGCGGCGGGCGGCCGGCCGGTCTGGCTGGGCTTCGTGCTGATGGACGAGATGATCGACGAGATCGCCGCCTGGGTGCGCGCGGGCGGTCCGGGCCTCGCCGACCCGCCCGGGCTGCTCGACCTCCAGCTGATCTCGGTCTCCCGGCGGGTCCGCGAGGGCCTGCCCGACTGAGGCCGCATCCTCGGCTCTACTGACTGATCGTCGGATCGTATGCAGCCGGGGTGGTCCGAGGGCCTTCGCCACTACCATGACCGGTGGCATCGGGCCGTTCCGGACGGTGCCGAGCCGTCTGCGCGCGAGGGAGGAAGCCGATGACGACGGTCTGCCGCATCTGCGCGGGCACCGGCCGGACCGCCGGCCTCAGCTGCCGGACCTGCCAGGGCACCGGCACCACCGAGGTGGGCGGCGGGGGCGGCAACTGCTTCCTCTGCGACGGCACCGGGGTGTACGTGCGCTACCGGGTGGACGCGACCGGCGCCAAGCACGCCTACCGGGACGAGATCTGCCGCACCTGTGACGGCACCGGAAACCGGGCCGCCACCCACTGGGACGAGCCCTCGGGCTGACCGCGCCCGCCCGTCGCACCCACCCCGACGTCCACTCAGGCCGAGGGGCGGGCGGGGGCCATGATGCGGCGTCGACACGGTACGGACACGTCCTTTACCGAATCATGGTCGAACATTGGCGTTCGAATGGGCGGGACGCTGCGGCCCGTTCACCCGGCGTCCGTGCGCGATCAACGCGCCGCTGAAAGAGTCCCGCGCATGGATATCCCCAACATGGGCGTGCCGGCCAAGCTTGCCGACCGCATGAGCATGGCCGAGCAGCACGAGTACCTGCGGGCCCGCTTCTCCCGCCGCCGGATGCTGCGCGCCGGTGCCGTGACCGTGGGTGCCGTCGCCGTGGGTGGAGCGCTGGGCAACGGGACGGCCTTCGCCGCTCCGGCCGGCCCGCAGCTGCTGACCGGCGGCACGACCGACGGCGTCGACGGCTCGCTGGTCGCGCCGATCGGCCGTCACCTCCAGTTCGGCCCCGAGCCGGACACCCAGTTCCGCATCTCCTGGCAGGTCCCGGCCCCGGTCAAGAAGCCGTTCCTGCGCTTCGGCAAGACCCCGTGGGAGCTGAGCCACAAGGTCCAGGCCGAGGTCCGCGCGCTGCACACCCCGGCGCTGACCCCGAACAGCCAGCCGGTGGACCAGTACTACCTGCACGTGGCGCTGGAGGACCTGCACCCCGACACCACCTACTACTACGGTGTCGGCCACGAGGGCTTCGACCCGGCCTCGCAGCAGCAGATCTCCACCCTGCACACCTTCCGCACCGCGCCCTCCCGCGACCACCGCTGGGGCAAGGTGTACGAGCCGTTCACCTTCACCGCCTTCGGCGACCAGGGCGTCAGCTCGCACGCGGCCGGCAACGACCACATCATCAAGGCCCAGAACCCGGCCTTCCACCTGCACGCCGGCGACATCTGCTACGCCGACCCGGCCGGTTCCGGCACCGACCCGGACAAGTCCGTCTTCAACGCGAAGACCTGGGACGACTTCCTGGTGCAGACCGAGACGGTCGCCGCCGACATCCCGTGGATGGTCGCGTACGGCAACCACGACGTCGAGGCCTGGTACTCGCCGAACGGCTACGGCGGCGAGAACGCCCGCTTCTTCCTGCCGAACAACGGCCCGGACCCGCGCACCGTCCCCGGCGTCTACACCTTCCGCTACAAGAACGTCGGCGTGATCTCGCTGGACGCCAACGACGTCTCCTACGAGATCCCGGCCAACCTGGGCATCTCGGCGAACAAGCAGACCAAGTGGCTGGAGCGCACCCTCAAGGACCTGCGCAACGACGAGACCATCGACTTCGTCGTGGTCTTCTTCCACCACTGCGCCTTCTCCACCACCGTCGCGCACGCCTCCGAGGGCGGTGTCCGCGAGGCCTGGGTGCCGCTGTTCGAGAAGTACCGGGTGGACCTGGTCATCAACGGCCACAACCACATCTACGAGCGCACCGACGCGATCCTCGGCAACAAGGTCTCGAAGCAGGTGCCGAGCGGCGCCACCATCGAGCCGGCCAAGGACGGCGTGGTCTACGTCACCGCGGGTGCGGCCGGCCGCAGCCTGTACAAGTTCGACGTGCCGGACACCTACGAGGGGCACGAGAACCACCAGGACGAGGTCAAGACCTACTACTGGAGCAAGGGCCGGGTGAAGACCCCCGAGACCATCCAGTGGTCGCGGGTGCGCTACACCGGCTACTCCTTCATCAAGGTCGACGTGACCCCGAAGCACCTGGGCCAGAAGTCGGTGATGAAGGTCACCGCGCTGGCCGAGGACGGCACGCAGATCGACAACTACACGATCCTGCGCAAGGTCGGCGAGGGCTGGGACTCGAACCGGGACGACGACGGCCAGGGCGGCGGCTGGGGCTGGTAGTCCCAGAACGCACCCGGCGGGCCCCGGCGGTGAGGGAGGACCTCAACGCCGGGGCCCGTACATGATGACGGCGACCCCGGCCAGGCAGATCAGCGCGCCCAGCACGTCGTAGCGGGTCGGCCGGAAACCGTCGACGGCCATGCCCCACAGCAGGGAGCCGGCCACGAACACCCCGCCGTAGGCGGCCAGCACCCGGCCGAAGTGGCTGTCCGGCTGGAGGGCCGCGACGAAGCCGTACGCGCCGAGCGCCACCACCCCCAGGCCGGCCAGCCACCACGGCCGCTGCTCGCGCACGCTCTGCCAGACCAGCCAGCAGCCGCCGATCTCGGCGACGGCGGCGAGGACGAACAGGGCGATCGAGCGCAGGACGGTCATGGCCGCCCAGCGTACGTGCTGTCAGCTCTGCCGGTAGGTGGCCAGGAAGCGCCCGATCCGGTTGACGGCCGTCTCCAGGTCGTCGGCCCGGGGCAGGGTGACGAAGCGGAAGTGGTCCGGGCGGGGCCAGTTGAAGCCGGTGCCCTGGACGACGTGGATCTTCTCGCGCAGCAGCAGGTCCAGCACGAACCGCTCGTCGTCGACGATCCGGTGCACCGCCGGGTCCAGCCTGGCGAAGGCGTACAGCGCCCCCTTGGGCTTGACGCAGCTGACGCCGGGGATCTCGTTGAGCGCCTTGACCGCGATGTCGCGCTGCTCGGTGAGCCGCCCGCTCGGCAGCACCAGGTCGTTGATGGACTGGTGGCCGCCGAGCGCCGCCTGCACGGCGTACTGGGCGGGCACGTTGGGGCACAGCCGCATGCCGGAGAGCATGGTCAGGCCCTCCAGGTAGTCGGTGGCGTGCTGCCGGGGCCCGGAGACGACCAGCCAGCCGCTGCGGAAGCCGGCCACCCGGTAGGACTTGGAGAGGCCGTTGAAGGTGAGGGTCAGCACGTCGTCGGCCAGGGCGGCCAGGCAGTGGTGCTCGGTGCCGTCGTAGAGGATCTTGTCGTAGATCTCGTCGGCCAGCACCATCAGGTGGTGGCGGCGGGCCAGGTCGAGGATGCCCTCCAGCAGTTCCTTCGGGTAGACCGCGCCGGTGGGGTTGTTGGGGTTGATGACGACGATCGCCTTGGTGCGGGCGGTGATCTTGGCGGCGATGTCGTCCAGGTCCGGGTACCACTCGGCCTCTTCGTCGCACAGGTAGTGCACGGCCTTGCCGCCGGCCAGCCGGACCGCGGCCGTCCAGAGCGGGTAGTCGGGCATCGGCACGAGCACCTCGTCGCCGTCGTCCACCAGCGCGGTGACGGCCATCTGGATCAGCTCGGAGACACCGTTGCCGAGGTAGACGTCGTTGACGGTGACGCCCTGGACCCCGCGCTGCTGGTAGTACTGCACCACCGCGCGGCGGGCCGGCAGGATGCCGCGCGAGTCGCTGTAGCCGTGCGCCTTGGGCAGGTTGCGGATGATGTCCTGGATGATCTCCTCGGGCGCCTCGAAGCCGAACGGGGCCGGGTTGCCGGTGTTCAGCCGCAGCACGCTGTGCCCGGCCTCCTCCAGGGCGTTGGCCTGGTCGACCACCGGGCCCCGGATCTCGTAGCACACGTCATTCAGCTTGCTGGACTGCCGAAACTCCATCTGCGGCCTCCCGACCGTCACCACCGCTCCGTTGCTTCAGCTTTGTTCTACCAAGTGTGTACTTGGAAAGTCCAACCTCTTGGCTATGCTGATCCACATGTCACGCCGAAGCTACGACCAGTACTGCGCCGTCGCCCGCGCCCTGGACGCGGTGGGGGAGCGCTGGAGCCTCCTGATCGTCCGTGAGCTCCTCGGCGGCCCGCGCCGCTACACCGACCTGCACGCCGACCTGCCCGGCGTCTCCACCGACATCCTGGCCGCCCGGCTCAAGCAGCTGGAGGGCGAGGGGCTGGTCACCCGCCGCCGGCTGGAACGGCCCGCCAGCGCGACGGTCTACGAACTGACCGGGCGCGGCCGCGAACTGCGGCCGGTCGTCGAGGCGCTGGGGGAGTGGGGCCTGGCCGCCCTCGGCGAGCAGCGGCCCACCGACGCCGTGCGGGAGCACTGGTTCACGCCCCGGAAGGCGGAGGAGGAGGCAGCGGTCGCGGCCGGCTGACGGCCGAGGGCGTGCCCGGAGGGACGGGCGGGGCGGCGGCAAGGCCCCCGTCGCCGACCGCCGCCCCGTGGCCTCAGGATGGCCCGGGCCGATGAACGAACACTCGACGGGCGATGAGCGCCGGGGGCCCGCGCGGCCCCGAACGGGCACGCACGTACGATCGTCGGACCGCGAAGCCATCTCAGGAGAGCGGAGGCCGGCCCGTGCCCACCCCCTACCGCAGCTACGTCGCCGTCGGCGACTCCTTCACCGAGGGCATGTGCGACGACCTGCTGCCGGACGGCCACCACCGGGGCTGGGCCGACCGGGTCGCCTCGGCGCTGGCCGCCGAGCGTTCCGACGGGGACTTCCGGTACGCCAACCTCGCCGTCCGCGGCAAGCTCATCGGCCAGATCCACGACGAACAGCTCGCCCCCGCCGCCGCGATGGGCGCCGAGCTGGTCACCCTGGCCGGCGGGCTCAACGACGTACTGCGCCCCGGCTGCGACATCGACGCGGTCGAGCGGCAGCTCGGCCGCTGCGCCGCCGAGCTGCGCGCCACCGGCGCCACCGTCGTGCTGTTCACCAGCACCGACCCCACCCGCCGCCTGGCGGGCAGTGCCCGGCTGCTGCCCGCCATCCTGCGGATGAAGGCCTTCGTCCAGGAGCTGGGCTGGCAGGACGGCTTCGCCGTGGTCGACCTGTTCTCCGCGCCTTGCTTCGACGACCGCCGGCTGTGGGCCGAGGACCGGCTGCACCTGTCGCCCGACGGGCACCGCCGGGTCGCCGAGGGCGTGCTGGAGGCGCTCGGCCGACCCGCGGCCTTCGACTGGCGCGCCCCGCTGCCCGCCGCCGCCCCGGCCGGCCGCGCCGAGCGGCTGCGCGAGGACGCCCGCTGGCTGGGCACCCACCTCGGCCCGTGGATCGGCCGCCGCCTCACCGGCCGCTCCTCCGGCGACGGCCGCCCGGCGAAGCGGCCGGAGCTGCTGCCGTACCGCTAGGGCCTGTCGTCGAACTCGCGTCTGCGGGGCGACGCCGGGGCACGCACCTCGCCGCGTTGTCGTCGGTCGCCAATGGCCCCCAGCCTTCGGCCGGGAGGTGCCCCCACCGCAGTGGCTCCCTCCTCCGCCTT
>NZ_JBHVFE010000343.1:0-9851 GCF_042801945.1 Kitasatospora sp. NPDC057542 | reverse complement strand
CCCGTGGCTGCTGCCACGGGCCCGGCCCACCCCGGAAGGGGTCGGATCGGACGGATCAGAACTGGGTGCTGACGGTGACCCCGCTGAAGTCGGTCTTCGCGTAGAGGCTCACGTAGCGGTAGCCGGCCGTCGGGTTGGTGACGGTGATGCTCTGGGTGGTGCCCGCGTTGGTGGACGAGGCGGTGTAGGCGCTCGGCGAGGCCCAGGTGCTGTCGTTGTAGTACAGGTAGGCGGTGCCGGTGCCCCCGGTGGTGGTGATCTTCAGGGTGCTGGTGCCGGCCGGGAGGTAGACGTACAGGTAGTCCAGGTTCCCGGCGGTGGCCGACAGGTTGGCCCGCGAGCAGTTCTGGCCCAGGGCGTCGGTACGCGGGTCGGTGCAGGTCGGCGGGGTGGTGCCGCCACCGCTGCCGCTGCCCGAGGTGACGGTGACCGAGGCCGGGGTGCTGGCGGTCTTTCCGGTGCTGTCGGTGACGGTCAGCGCGACGGTGTAGGTGCCCGCGGCCGCGTAGGTGTGGGTCGGGCTCTGCTGGTCGGACGAGCTGCCGTCGCCGAAGGTCCAGTGCCAGGCGGTGATCTGGCCGGGGCCGGTCTGCACGGACTTGTCGGTCAGGGTGACGGTCGGGCCGTTCACGGTCTGGCCGAACAGCGCGGTCGGGCCGGCCGCGTAGCAGGCGCCGCCGGCGCAGGCGTCGAGCCAGGCGTCGAAGTCGGCGTCGTAGCCGGTGCCGATGCCGTTGTAGACCGCGTAGCCGCCCTGGTAGTCACCGGTGCGGAAGTGCGCGAGCATGGCGTCGATGTCGGCCGGGTGCTTCTCGAACATGTACCGGACGGCCAGGTAGCCCCACGGGTAGGTGCGCACCGTGTCCGAGTTGCCGTACGTGTTCTGGAAGACGGTGCTCAGCTTGTACGTGTGCTTGGCGGCCTCGGCCATCGCCTGGGTGTCGGTGGTGCCGCGGTAGGCGTAGGACTCGTACTCGGCGACGCCCTCGATCCACCAGATGTCCGGGACGGAGATCTCGGTGGAGAAGTTGCCCTTGAGGTCGTAGATGTTGTCCAGGTAGTGCGTGTACTCGTGGTTGAGGTTCCACACGTTGCCGGTGAAGCCGTCGTTCCAGGACTTCTGGTACATCACGCACACGGCCCGGTTGTTCGGGTCGGTCGGGTCCATGACGGTCTGTCCACCGTTGTCGGTGGAGTTGTTGAAGATCGCCCAGGAGTACGTCAGGTAGTCCGCCTGGTTGGCGAAGACCGCGAGGGTCAGCTCCTTGTCGTACTGGCCGGGGATCGGGCCGTTGTCCTTCACCAGCTTGTGGAAGAAGGTGTCCTCGCCGCGCAGGCTGGCGCAGACGGCGGCCAGGTCGGCGGGCGACAGGGCCTCGGTCTGGATGGTGCGGTTGTCGCAGACCAACTGGTTCGGCAGCACCGCGGCGGTCAGCTTCGCCGGCAGGTCGCAGATGCCGTAGTACGAGCACTGGCCGGGGTCGAAGCTGTTGGCCTGGAACGCGGTGTGGACGTACAGCGGGCCGGTGGCGCCGGTGATCTGCACGCCGTCGAGGACGGCCTTGACCTTGTCCTTGAGCGCCGCCTCGACCGCCGGGCTGTCGCCGGCCATCCGGCCGAGGTCGTTGCCCGCGTTGACGTCCAGGTAGGCGTTGGGCGTACCGAGCAGGTCCTTGTGGTTCAGCGCGAAGTCGCCCAGGGCGACTCCGATGCTCGGGTCGGCGGCGACCGCGTTGACGAAGTCGGGGTTCCAGTTGCCCCGCCACAGCGGCGCGGACAGCACCGCGTTGACCGCCTTGAGCATCTTCGGGTAGGCGTTGTACGAGCTGTTGTAGCCGTTCAGCACCTGCTTGTAGACGCCCAGGTAGCTGCCCTGGAGGTTGGCGCTGTCGGTGAGCACCAGCACCTCGTTGAGCACGACGCCGTTGTTGTCGTTGACGTCGGTGCGGTGCGGGCTCGCGAAGAACGCGTCGAGGGCGGCCTTGGAGGCACTGCTCAGGGCCGCGTCGTACGGGCCGACCGCGCCCGAGTTGTACGACTGCACGTACCAGCCGGCCCGCTGGAAGAGCACGAGCTGCAGGATCGCGGTCGAGTTGTCGCCGGTGTAGCTGCCCGCCATGGCCTGGAAGGCGTTGGCGACGGTCAGCATCTTCGATTCCTTGAAGATGTTGCCCGCGTCGGTGCCGGTGACGTTGAACAGCGTGTTGACGCAGTCCGTGGTCGAGCTCTCGACGAAGGAGACCAGGTCGGCCCCGCTGCGGCTGCCGAAGTCGGCCGGGGTGCAGCTCTGCGCGGTGGCGGTGGCGGCCGCACCGGCGGCACCACGGGCGGCGAGGGCCGGCTTGGCCGGGGTCGTCTTCGGCGCCTCCGGGCGCGGCGCGGTCTGCACGGCGGTGCCGGCCGGCTGGCCCATCACGACCTGGCCGAGGAGCGCCGGGGGCAGCGGCTCGGCGACGGGGGCGAGGTCCTCGGTCGCGCGGGCCTGGGCGGCCGGGTCGACGGTGAGGAAGGCGCCGAGCGGCTTCGGCAGGACGGAGCCCGGGTCGGCCGTCGGGGCACCGGCCGCGGGCCGGGCGGCCGCACCGGAGACGGCCGGGGCGGCGGACGCCGTGGCGGGCAGCAGCGTGGCGGCGGCGCAACAGCCGGCGACGAGGCCGGCCAGCAGGGTGGGGAGTGCTATCCGTGGGCGCACTGGTGGGGTCCTTCTCCTGTGGGGGGAGGCTGGGAGGACTGCCGAGACGTTGGGGGAACGCGTCATGATCCTGCCAGCGACGGAAGGCCGGAACAATGTCACAGGTCATATGACATTGACCTCTCCGGCCATAACACGGACGGGCGGGCACCCCGCCGGGGCACACCGCACCCGGCTTACGGCCGGGCCGGCCGGTACGTCCGCGCGGCCCACGCCTGGAAGCTCGGCGCGACCGCGATCAGGTCCCGGTACGCCGCGGCCGCGGCCCCGAACAGCGTTTCCACCACGTCCGCGCCCACCCCGGCCGACCGCCAGACCAGCAGCTGCCGCACCCAGATCGGGGTTCCCGCGAGCGGTTTGACCACCACCTCGGCGAGCGGCCGGGTGGTGGCCTGGACGACGGAGATGCCGAGCCCGGCGGCGATCATCTCCTGGAGCTCCAGCCGACCGCCGAGGAACTCGTGGACGGTCGCCGGGGTGAACCCCGCCGCGGCGCAGGCCCCGTGGAACACGCCGTGCCAGCCGGCCCCGTCATCGGGGGTCAGCAGCCACTCCTCCTCCGCGAGGTCCGCCAGGGCCACCTCGGTGCGGTGCCGCAGCCGGTGGCCGGCCGGCAGCGCGACGAAGACGGGCTCGGTGACGATGCCGCGGTGCGCGACGGACGGCGCGTGGCGCAGCTCCCGGCCCGGGTAGTCCACGGCCACCGCGGCGTCCGCCTCGCCCTGTTCCAGCAGCTCGACGATGTCCGAGGACCGGTAGACCGACGTCACGGTGAAGCGCTGCTCGGGCCGCTGGTGCCGCGCCCTGGTGACCAGCCCGGGCAGGATCGGCGAGTTGGTCGCCGCCAGCCGCAGCTCGCGCGGCGCGGCCCCGGCGGGCGCCTCCGGGCGGCGCCCCAGGCAGTCGGCGCGGATGAGCAGCTCCCGGGCGGCGGCCACCACCTCCACCCCGAAGCCGGTCGGCGCGACACCGACAGCGGTGCGCTCGAACAGCGGGGCGCCCAGATGACGCTCGATCCGGCGCAGCTGGGTGCTGGTCGCCGGCTGCGAGGCGCCGAGCAGGACGGCGGCCCGGCCGACGCTCCCGGTGTCGGCGATGGCGCACAGCACGCGCAGGTGCCGCAGCTCCAGCTCCATGACGCTCCCCCCTCACGCACCGGCCGGCCCCGGTCGACGGCGCGGGGGCGGCTGTCGCCAGGGGGCGGTGCAACAGCACACATGACATGTCAGCGGCTTACCTTCACCCCCGTGAATTGCCTCGTCAAGCCCCCTCCCCGGGCCCGGGGGCACTCCTCGCACCACCTTTTACCAGCGCATTGCCACCCCCTGACCTTCCGCCCGGATCCGGGCCCCGTTCCCGGCCGCCGCGCCGCACCAGGAGAAGCGGGACTTGAAGAGTGCCCCACCGTCCGGGAGGCTGAAATTCCCCCGCGTTCCCCCGAGCGGGCGCCTACCGGTGCGGAGGCCGACCGATGACAGCCATGTTCGATCAGGAGCTGCGCGAGCAGCTCGCAAAGGCCCGCCGGGACCTCGCGACGGCCCGGGCCGAAGGGGACGCCGACGGCGTCCAGGCGTACGAGGGCCGGGTCGCCTCGCTCCTGCGGCTCGCCGCCCAGCACGGAATCGACCTCCCGCACAGCGTCGACGAGGAGGAGCACAACGAGTAGCCGGTCCCGGACGCGGCGGAGGCGGCCACCCGGAACGGGTGACCGCCTCCTTCCATGACTCCCCGGTGCCCGGGATCACTCCCCGGCCGGCTCCAGGATCGCCACGCACTCGAAGTGGTGCGTCATCGGGAACAGGTCGAAGGCCCGCAGCGAGACCGGCCGGTAGCCGCCCTCGCGGAAGAACTTCAGGTCCCGGGCGAGCGCCGCCGGGTCGCAGGCCACGTACGCGATCCGGCGTGCCTCCAGGCCGACCAGGTGGGCGACGGTCTCGCGGCCGGCGCCCGAGCGCGGCGGGTCCAGCACGATCAGGTCGGTGGCGGTGATGCCGGTGCGCGGCAGCAGCGTCTCGACCCGGTCGCACTCGATCCGCACGTTGTCCAGCGCGGCCAGGTTGTGCCGGGCGTCGACCACGGCCTGCTTGGCGGACTCGATGCCGAGCACCGCGCCGTCCTCGCCGACCCGGTCGGCCAGCGCGCCCGCGAACAGGCCGACGCCGCAGTACAGGTCGAGCGCGTTCTCGCCCCACTGCGGGTCCAGGCCGTCCAGCACGGCGTCGACCAGGGTGTCCGGCGCCTCGGGGTGGATCTGCCAGAAGCCGCCGTTGCTGATCCGCCAGGTCCGCCCGGCGGCCCGCTCGCGCACGAAGGTGCGCCCGTGCACCCGGTGCACGTCGCCCTGCTCGTCCACCCGGGCGATCGACACCGGCTTGTCCAGCTCGACCAGCGGCAGCTGGGCGCCCGGCCGCGGGGTGAGCACCACCTGGCGGTCCGAGGAGCCGGTCGCGGCGATCGCCTCGACGCTCGCCACACCCGGCCAGTCGCGGGCCTCGATGCCCAACTCGGTGACGCCCTCGGCGGCGATCAGACAGCGGTCCACCGGCTGCACCTCGTGCGAGCGGTGCTTGCGCAGGCCCACCTTCCCGGTCTCGGCATCCACCGCGTACTGCACCCGGGTGCGCCAGGCCGGCACCTGCCCGGCCGGCAGCTTGCCGCCGACCGGCTCGACGCTGCCGTCCCAGCCCGCCTCCGCCGGGGTGAGCCCGGCCAGCTTGGCCAGCTGCTCGGTCAGCACCGCAGCCTTGAGCTTGCGCTGCCCGCCCGGGGTGACGTGCTGCCAGTCGCAGCCGCCGCACTTGCCCGGACCGGCGAACGGGCAGGGCGCCTCGATCCGGTCCTTGGCCGGCTCCAGCACCTCCACCGCGTCGGCCCGCAGGAACCGCGAGGTGGTGGTCCCGTCGGTCACCAGCGCGACGACCCTCTCACCGGGCAGCGCGTGCCGCACGAACAGCACCCGCCCCTCGTGCCGGGCCACGCAGTGCCCGCCGCCGTGCGCGACCGGGCCGACCTCGACCTCGTAGCGCTGCCCGGCCAGCGGCTCCCCGGACGGCGCCTCGGGCCGCGACGGCCGCGCGGCGGCGGTGCGCAGCGCCTTGGGCGGCCGCACCGCCTGCTTGCGCGGCGCCTTCCGGGCGGCGCCGACGGCGCCCTTCGGCGCGTCCTGACCGGCGCCCTTGCCCGCGCCCTTGCCCGCGCCCTTCGGTGCGCCCTTCGGTGCGCCCTTCGGTGCGCCCTTGCCGGAGGCCTTGCCGGAGCCCTTCCCCGCGTCCGGGCCGACGGGCTCCCGGTCCCCCCGCTCGCCCGGGACGATCGGCGCGGTGCGTGCGGTGAGGCCGTCGCGGTCGGTGGCCTCCGGACGGGCCGGCCGGCCCCAGCGCGGCCGGGAGACCTGCCCGGGCTGGGAGCCGCCCCGGCGGGCGCCCTTGCCGGAGGAGCCCGAGGAGCGGGGCGGAGTGTTGCGGGTCACTGGGAGGAGTCCTTGCTGCGCTCGGAGGTGTCACCGGCGTTCGTACCGGTGGAGGCGGAATCCTTCGACTCTACGGCCTTCGGCGCCCGCGGCTCGCCACGCCGGACGGCACCCGGCGCCGACCAGGCCTTCTGCGGCTTGCGCCGCTCCGAGGACTCCAGCTGCCACGGCACCGAGGTGACCATCACCCCGGGCTTGAACAGCAGCCGCCCCTTGAGCCGCAGCGCGCTCTGGTTGTGCAGCAGGTGCTCGTACCAGTGGCCGACCACGTACTCCGGGATGTAGACCGAGACCACGTCCCGCGGGCTGCTGCGCCGCAGGTTCTTCACGTAGTCCAGGACCGGCCCGGTGATCTCGCGGTACGGCGAGTCCAGCACCTTGAGCGGCACCTCGATGCCGCGCTCGTCCCACTCCCGCCGCAGCGCCACCGTGTCGGCCGGGTCGACGTTGACCGTGACGGCCTCCAGCGTGTGGGCCCGGGCCAGCCTCGCGTACGCCAGGGCGCGCAGGGCCGGCTTGTGCAGCTTGGAGACCAGCACGATGGCGTGCACCCGGGTGGGCAGCACCACGTCGTCCGGCTCCTCGGCGGCGGTGAGCTCGTCGGAGACCCGGTCGTAGTGGCGCCGGATGCCCTTCATCATCACGAACAGCACGGCCATCGCGGCGATCGCGATCCAGGCGTGGCTGATCTTGGTGACCAGGACGACGATCAGCACGGCCATGGTCATCACCAGACCGAAGGCGTTGATCGCCCGGCTGCGCTGCATGTGGCGGCGCTTGGCCGGGTCGGTCTCGGTGCGCAGCAGCCGGGTCCAGTGCCGGATCATGCCGGACTGGCTCATGTTGAAGGCGACGAAGACGCCGACGATGTAGAGCTGGATCAGCCGGTTCGGGTCGGCGTCGAAGGCGAGGATCAGCAGGATCGCGGCGATCGCCAGCAGGATGATGCCGTTGGAGAAGGCCAGCCGGTCGCCGCGGGTGTGCAGCTGGCGCGGCAGGTAGCGGTCCTGGGCGAGGATCGAGCCGAGCACCGGGAAGCCGTTGAAGGCGGTGTTGGCGGCGAGCACCAGGATCAGACCGGTGACGGCCGCGACGAAGTAGAAGCCGGGCGTGAAGTTGTTGAACACGGCCTCGCTGATCTGCGCCAGCGCGGTCTTCTGGTGGTAGTCCGGCGAGGCGCCGACGAGCTGCTCGGTCGGGTTCTCCGCCATCTGGACACCGGTCAGCCGGGCCAGCCAGATGATGCCCATGAACATCACGACGGCGATGCTCGCCATCATCAGCAGCGTGGTGGCGGCGTTCTTGCTCTTCGGCTTGCGGAAGGCCGGCACGCCGTTGGAGATCGCCTCCACACCGGTGAGCGCGGCACAGCCGGAGGAGAAGGACTTCAGCAGCAGGAACACCATCGCGAAGCCGGCCAGCGAGTCGTTGCCGGGGGTGGCGGCGAGGTGGAACGCGGAGCTCTCGGCGGGCATGTCCTGGCCGAGCGCGAAGTGCCGGAAGACCCCGTAGCCGACCATCCCGATCACGCCGACCATGAAGGCGTAGGTGGGGACGGCGAAGGCGCTTCCGGATTCGCGCACACCGCGCAGGTTCATGCCCATCAGCAGCACGACCACGACCACCGACAGGATCGGTTCGTGGCCGCGCAGCGCGGGCACGGCGGAGACGACGTTGGCGACGCCCGAGGTGGTCGACACGGCCACGGTGAGCACGTAGTCGACCATCAGCGCGCTGGCGACCACCAGACCGGCGGCCGGCCCGTGGTTGACGGTCGCGACCTCGTAGTCACCGCCACCGCTGGGGTAGGCGTGCACGTTCTGCCGGTACGAGGCGACCACGGCGAGCATCACGATCGCCACGACGACGCCGATCTGCCAGGAGAAGTGGATCGCCGAGGCCCCCGCGATGGAGAGCGTGAGCAGGATTTCCTCGGGGGCGTACGCGACCGAGGAGAGCGCGTCCGAGGCGAACACGGGCAGCGCGATCCGCTTGGGGAGAAGCGTCTCGCCCAGCTTGTCGCTGCGTAGGGCGCGCCCGATCAGGATGCGTTTCGGAAGGTCAGTCGGCATAGGCACGTTAAGGAATCGTAGGGGCTTCCCGGTCGTGGCTCCGCCGTTTGTCCCCCCCTTCGTCGCGACTGCGTTCGGTGGACCAGTTAGCGTGTCGGATACGAGTCGGCGGGCAACACTCTGGTTGTCGAGCGTTGCCGGGTCGGCGCCCCCACGATGAACCTCGTTCCGGACGACCGGGCGGGAAACGGAGATGAACGGTGTTTGCGCAGGTCAAGACCCCTTCGGGACGGGTGAGGTAAGCGCCGGTGCACATCGTCATCATGGGCTGCGGCCGCGTGGGCTCCGCCCTCGCCAGAGCACTGGAGAAACAGGGCCACTCGGTGGCCGTGGTGGACCAGGACCCGACCGCGTTCCGCCGGCTGGGCGCCGGGTTCAACGGGCGCCGGGTGACCGGCGTCGGCTTCGACCAGGACACCCTGCGCGAGGCGGGCATCGAGGAGGCCGGCGCCTTCGCCGCGGTCTCCAGCGGTGACAACTCCAACATCATCGCCGCACGGGTGGCCCGGGAGAACTTCGGCGTCGAGAACGTCGCCGCCCGGATCTACGACCCCCGCCGCGCCGAGGTGTACCAGCGCCTGGGCATCCCCACCGTGGCGACGGTCCGCTGGACCGCCGACCAGATGCTGCGCCGGCTGCTGCCGAGCGGCGCCGAGCCCCTGTGGCAGGACCCGAGCGGTGGCGTGCAGCTCGCCGAGGTCGCGTACGACCCGCGCTGGATCGGCCACCGGATCAGCAAGCTGGAGGAGGCCTCCGGCACCCGGGTGGCGTTCGTCACCCGGCTCGGCGAGGGCGTGCTCCCCTCGCCGCAGATGGTGGTGCAGGAGGGCGACCTGGTGCACGTGATGCTGCGCCGGACCGACCTGGCGGCCGTCGAGGCCGCGTTCGCGCAGGGGCCGAAGGAGGAGGGTCACTGATGCGCGTCGCCATTGCCGGGGCCGGTGCCGTGGGCCGCTCGATCGCGGGCGAGCTGCTGGAGAACGGCCACGAGGTCCTGCTGATAGACAAGAACCCCAACTCCATCTCGGTGGAGCGGGTCCCGATGGCGGAGTGGCTGCTGGCCGACGCCTGTGAGATCACCTCGCTGGACGAGGCCGCGCTCCAGCGCTGCCACGTGGTGATCGCCGCGACCGGCGACGACAAGGTCAACCTGGTCGTCTCGCTGCTCGCCAAGACCGAGTACGCGGTGCCGCGGGTGGTCGCCCGGGTGAACAACCCCAAGAACGAGTGGCTCTTCAACGAGTCCTGGGGCGTGGATGTGGCCGTCTCCACCCCCCGTCTGATGTCCGCGCTGGTCGAGGAGGCGGTCAGCGTCGGCGACCTGGTCCGCCTGATGCGCTTCAGCCAGGGCAACGCCAACCTGGTCGAGCTGACCCTGGCCTCCGACACCGAGCTGGTCGGCACCAGGGTCGGCGACGTCGCCTGGCCGCAGGACACCGCGCTGGTGACCATCATCCGCGAGGGCCGGGTGCTGGTGCCGGGCAAGGACGACACCCTGGAGGGCGGCGACGAGCTGCTCTTCGTCGCCGCGCAGGAGCGCGAGGAAGAGCTGGAGGAGCTGCTCTCAGCCACCTCGGGCGCCCAGTAACCACGGCCTGCACAGCGGAAGGGCCCGCAC
>NZ_JBHVFE010000342.1:0-9960 GCF_042801945.1 Kitasatospora sp. NPDC057542 | reverse complement strand
GTACCGGCCGCCCACCGCCGACCGCCCGCGCCGGACGGCGGGCTCGCACGCCCGCCGACCGGCGCCGGGCGCACGCTGCGTTCTGGAACCGGCGCGTCCCGGACGGAACCACCGCTGTGCGCGCTCGTTGAAACAAGTGGTCGGAACCTGTGGCGGCGCTGAGCGCTACCGGTGTCCGCGCGACCGCGGGCGGCCGGACCACCCACGTGGGCGCGCTACGGTGGGCGGGCGGCCCGCGCACCCCCGCGCGTTCGGCCCGTTGATCGCCGGCTCGACGAAGGTGGGGACGACAGACCGTCATGGCTGAGCACAGGGTCCGGGTCACCCAGGACAGCGCATCCCGCTGGCGTCGCCGCGCGGGCGAGTACGACACGCTCACAGAGGCCCTGGCGGCCGCCGAACCGGGCGACACCGTGACCGTCCGGCCGGGCACCTTCCGGGAGAACGTGCTGCTGGACAAGCCGGTGACGATCGTCCCGGCCCAGGGCCCGGGAACGGTCCGGATCGACCCGCCCTCCGGGGTGGCGCTCACCGTGACCGCCGCCGCAACGGTGCGCGACCTGGTGGTCGAGGGCGGCGACAGCTCCACCCCGGCCGTCCTGGTCACCGGGCCGGAGGCGACACCCGCCTTCGGCGGTTGCCGGATCGAGACCCGCTCGGCCACCGGGATCGAGATCACCGGCGGCGCCCGACCGACGCTGCGCGGCTGCGTGGTCACCAACCCGGGCGGGCTCGGGCTGCGGCTGCGCGGCGCGGACACCGCCGCCGCCTTCGAGGACTGCGAGGTCGCCGCCGCGGGCCAGGCCGGACTGGCTGTCCTCGGCGGCGCCACCGCGGCCCTGGACCGCTGCCGTGTCCACCATGCTTCCGGCGCCGGTGTGCTGCTCTCCGACCCCGGCAGCGCGGCCGAGCTGACCGGCTGCGAGATCTACGAGATCCGCGGCAGCGGCGTGCAGGCCGAGGCCCAGGCGGGCGGGCGGCTGGTCGACTGCGAGATCCACCGCGTCACCGGCAACGGTCTGACCCTGGACGGCGAGGCCGAGCTGGTGCTCACCGGCTGCCGGGTGCACGACCTGCCCGAGAACGGCGCCGACCTGCGCGGACGCGCCCGGCTGAGCCTCTCGCACAGCACCGTCCGAGACTTCGGGCGCGGGGCGCTGTCGGTCTGGGACCAGGGCACCGAGGCCGTCGCCGAGTCCTGCCAGATCCACGGCTCGACCGGCGAGTACCCGGCGCTGTGGGTCAGCGACGGCGCCCGGCTGACCCTCACCGACTGCTCGCTGCACGACCTGCCGGATGCCCTGTTCGTCCTCGACCGGGACTCCGCCGCCACCGCCGAGGGCTGCTCGTTCAGCCGGATCCGCAGCTCGGCGGTCTCGGTCAGCGGCGGGGCCAGTGTCTCCCTGGCCTCCTGCCGGGTGCAGGAGGCGGGCACCGGGCTCTGGTTCCGCGACCACGGCAGCAGCGGGCTGCTCACCGGCTGCGAGATCTCCGACGTGGCCACCGGCGTGATCGTCACCAAGGGCGCCGACCCGGTGCTGCGCGACTGCACCGTACGGGCCAGCACGGACGCCGGGGTGTACGTCTCGGCGCAGGGGCGAGGCACCTTCGAGGACTGCCGGGTCTCGCAGGGCAAGGGCTTCGGCTTCCACATCATCGACGGCTGCCGGACCCAGCTCATCCGGTGCCGGGCGGAGCACAACCAGAGGGCCGGTTTCGAGTTCTCCGAGCCGGGTCCGGTTACGGAGGGGTGCACCTCGGACGACGTCGGGGCCGCTCCGGTGCCGGCCGTTCCCGCCGCCCCCGGTGGCGGAGCGGGACCTGCGCCCGGGTCGGTGCCCGCGTCCGGACGCGGCCTGGGGCTGGGGCCGCCGTTCGGCTCCACCGACGTACCGGCACCGCGGACGGCCCAACTGAGCGCCGCTGCCCAGGCCTTGGCACCGTCCGCGGCCGCCTCGGCGGCGATCGCGCCGATCCCGGACTGCCGGCCGGCCGAGGAGGCGCTCGCCGAGCTGGACTCGCTGGTCGGGCTGGCCACGGTGAAGCAGGAGGTGCGCACGCTGATCGACCTGATCTCGGTCGGCCGGCGCCGCCGCCAGGCCGGGCTCAAGGCGCCCTCGCTGCGCCGGCACCTGGTCTTCACCGGCGCACCGGGCACCGGCAAGACCACCGTCGCCCGCCTCTACGGCGAGATCCTCGCCTCGCTCGGGGTGCTCCAGCGAGGGCACCTGGTCGAGGTGGCCCGGGTGGACCTGGTCGGCGAGCACATCGGTTCCACCGCGATCCGCACCGCGGCCGCCTTCGACCGGGCGCGTGGTGGGGTGCTCTTCATCGACGAGGCGTACGCGCTCGCGCCCGAGGACGGGGCACGGGACTTCGGGCGCGAGGCGATCGACACCCTGGTCAAGCTGATGGAGGACCATCGGGACGAGGTGGTCGTCATCGTGGCGGGCTACACCGCCGAGATGGAGCGCTTCCTGTCCGCCAACCCCGGTGTCTCGTCCCGCTTCTCACGCACCATCGGCTTCCCCGACTACACGGCGGACGAGCTGCTGGAGATCGCCCGGGCGCAGTGCGCCGAACACGAGTACGCGCTCTCCGACGAGACGGAGAAGGCGCTGCTGGAGCACTTCGGCGGGCTGGAGCGCGGCCCCAACTTCGGTAACGGGCGCACCGCGCGGCAGGTCTTCGAGACCATGGTCGAGCGGCACGCGGTACGAATCGCCCACCTCGCGGACCCGTCCACGGAGGAGCTCCAGCTGCTCGTCCCGGCCGACCTGCCGGCGGCGCCGCTGCCGTAGGGCGAGCGGCAGGGGAACTCGTCGGCTGCGCCGGTCCGTTGGGCAGGCATGGGTGTGCTGCTGACGGGCGCGGCGGGCGGGTTGCTGCTGCCGGCCGGACTGGTCGTGGTGTTCTTCCTCGGCGCGGTGGCGCGACGGCTGCGCGCCCGGCCGACGGCGGGGCCGGGCGCGGGGCGCGGCGCGGGTGCGACCGCGACGGAGGAGCTGCACGCGCTGCTCTACCCGAGCAAGCGGGTGCAGCTGGAACAGCGGCGGGTCGAGCTGGTGCTACGGGACGACGAGCACGATGGTGCGCCGAAGCGTACGGGGATCGACCTCGCGGGCGGGCGGGCGGTGATCCGGCGAGGTGGCGGCCGAGGGCTGACGGCTGACGGCTGACGGCTGACAGCGAAGAGGTGACGACGAACAGCTGACAGATAACAGAGTCTGAAATCTGTCAGCTGTCAGCTGTTATCTGTCAGCCGTCAGCTGCCCCCCCCGACAGCCTCCGACCCGGTCAGGCCGTCCAGGCGCCGCCGGCCAGGAAGGACTCCAGCGCCGCCCGGTAGGGCGCGATGTCGATCCGCTCGCCCGCCAGCCAGTCGTCCGAGTAGTACTTGTCCAGGTAGCGGTCCCCCGGGTCGCAGATCAGGCCGACCACGCTGCCCGTCCGCCCTGCTGCCCGCATCTCGGCGACGATCCGCAGCGCGCTCCAGAGGCCCGTCCCGGTGGAAGCCCCCGCCTTCTTGCCGAGCACCTGCTCCAACACCCGCACGGCGGCGATCGACGCGGCGTCCGGCACCTTCATCATCCGGTCGATCGCCCCCGGGACGAAGCTCGGCTCCATCCGCGGCCGTCCGATGCCCTCGATCCGCGAGCCGCTCTCGCAGACGGCGTCCGAGTCGTGGCGCACCCAGCCGTCGAAGAAGCAGGAGTTCTCCGGGTCCGCGACGCAGATCCGGGTGTCGTGCTGCATGTAGTGCACGTACCGGGCGATGGTCGCCGAGGTGCCGCCGGTGCCGGCGGTGGCCACGATCCAGGCGGGCTCGGGGTGCGGCTCCAGGCGCAGCTGGGCGAAGACCGACTCGGCGATGTTGTTGTTGCCACGCCAGTCGGTGGCCCGCTCGGCGTAGGTGAACTGGTCCATGTAGTGCCCGCCGGTCTCCTCGGCGAGCCGGGCGGAGGCCTCGTACACCTCGTCCGAACGCTCGACCAGGTGACACTCGCCGCCGTGGAACTGGATCAGGTCGATCTTGGCCTGGCTGGTGCTCTTGGCCATCACGGCGATGAACGGCACGCCGATGAGCTGGGCGAAGTACGCCTCGGAGACGGCCGTGGAGCCGCTGGAGGCCTCGATCACCGGCTTGCCGGGCCGGATCCAGCCGTTGCAGAGCCCGTAGAGGAAGAGCGAGCGGGCCAGGCGGTGTTTGAGCGAGCCGGTCGGGTGGGTGGACTCGTCCTTGAGGTAGAGGTCGATCCCCCACTCCGCGGGCAGCGGAAAGCGCAGCAGGTGGGTGTCGGCGGACCGGTTGGCGTCGGCCTGGACCTTGCGCACCGCTTCCTTGAGCCAGGCGCGGTACTCGGGGTCCGAGCGGTCGATGTCGACGGTCGGCTCGGTGCCGGGCTGGGTGCTCATTGGTCGCTGTCTCCCTCGTGGTGACCCCCCACTGCTCACTACGAGTGTATGAGAGTCACGATAAGTGACCGTTTTCGAGGGGCCAGCTTCCCCTTATCGCTTCAGTGCGGAACGGGCACCGACTGCGGATCCGCCAGGTACGGCCCCCAGCCCAGCTCGGCCGCACCCGCGAGCGCGCTGTGCGCCAGTTCCGCGCCGACGATCGGCACCCGGCCGCTGCGCCCCCACAGGCTGCGCTCGGCGACCACCGACCGCAACCGGTCGGGCGCGGCCTCCAGCAGGTGGAGGTGCAGCCCGCTGAGGACCACCCGGTCGGGGTTGAGGATGTTGGCGACGCCCGCCAGGCCGAGCCCGAGCCGGTCGATGACGTGCTCCACCGCCGCCCGCGCCCGGTCGTCCGTCGCGGCCGCCCGGCACAGCTCACGCGCCTGGTCGAGCAGCGGCCGCCCCGGCTCCGGGGAGAGTCCGGCGGCGGCGAACAGCGCGTCGGGGTCGGTCTCGGAGTTGAGACAGCCCCGGTTGCCGCACATGCACGGCCGGCCCTGCGGGTCGACGGTGAGGTGCCCGACCTCCAGGGCGAGCCCGGCACTGCCGGTGTGCAGGTGGCCGTCGATGACCAGCGCGCCACCGACGCCGCGGTGGCCGGAGGTGACGAAGAGCAGGTGGCGGGCGCCGCGGCCGGCGCCGTGCCGGTACTCGGCGAGCGCGGCCAGGTTGGCGTCGTTGGCGATCACGGTGGGAAGCGGGCGCAGCGCGTTCGGACCGTGGTCGGCGCGGCCGACCTCGACGTCGTACAGGTCGGCGACCGGGGTGCCGCTGGGCCAGGCGAAGTGCAGCGCGGCGAGGGCGGTACCGTCCGGCTCGGTGACCGGGTTGGGCAGCGCGAGCGCGGCGCCCAGGCAGCGGCGGTCGGTCGCACGGGCCAGCTCGGCGCCGGCCACGGCTACGGCGCGCAGCATCCGGACCGGGTCGGTGGCGGCTGGCAGCGGCAGGTGGAGGGGCGGGTCGAGCAGCCCGCCGAGGCCGGCCAGGGTGACGCTCAGCCCGTCGGCGTGGATCTGCCCGGCGACCACGACCGGGCCCTGCGGGTCGATCGCGAGCCGGTGCGAGGGGCGGCCGCGGCCACCACCGGCCGGGCGCGAGTCGACGGTGATCAGGCCGAGCGCCTCCAGTTCGGCCGTGACCGCGCCGGCGGTGGCCCGGGTGACGTCCAGTGCGCGGGTGAGCGCCGAGCGGGTCGGCGTCTGGCCGGTGTGGATCAGGGAGAGCGCGGGGCCGAGCAGCGTCCGGCCCCGGTCGGGAGCCGCGCGGCGGTGGCTGTCGCGCTGCGCGTCGGAGTCGTTCCCGGTACCGGGCCTCGGGCTTGATGGTGAGAGCTGCACACCCCTATTGTGACTTTGTGTCGCTTCGAAACAAAATCGGTTCACGCACTCCACCGGACGATCCCTCCTCCCAGTCTCGCAGCACACCCCCGGTCACCGACAGCCCCTGGGGTGCTGCACGTGTCGCCCTCACCGCGTTCTTCGCCATCGACGGCTTCCTCTTCGCGGCCTGGGTCGTCCGCATCCCGGACATCCGCAGTCAGGTCAGCGCCTCGCACAGCGCCCTCGGGCTCGCCCTGCTCTGCCTGTCCATCGGCGCCGTCCTCACCATGCCGATGGTCGGCCGGCTCTGCCTGCGGTACGGCTCGCGCCCAGTGACCGTCGGCTCGCTCGCCCTGCTCAGCCTCGCCGTACTGCTGCCCGCGCACGCCCACTCGGTCACCGCGCTCGGCGGGGTGCTGCTGCTGTTCGGCGCGGGGTACGGCGGGGCCAACGTCGCGATGAACAGCGCCGCCGTCGACCTGGTCGCGCAGCTGCGACGGCCCGTGATGCCCAGCTTCCACGCCGGGTACAGCTTCGGCGGGCTGGTCGGCACCGGCGTCAGCGGACTGCTCGCCGGCCCGCTGAGCACCGCATGGGCGCTCGTGCTCAGCGCCGCGCTGGGCATGACCGTCACCCTCGGCGCCGGCATCGTTCTGCTGCGCAGCCCGGCGGCGGCAACGGTCGCTCCGGGCCGTACGGGCCGCGCGGCGGAACCGTCCGACGGCGCCGGGACGAACGCGGGCTCGGTACGAACGCACATCCGGCTGCTCGTCCTGCTGCTCGGCCTCACGGCGCTCTGCACCGCGTACGGCGAGGGCGCGATCGCCGACTGGACCACGCTCCACCTCACCGACGACGTCCATGCGAGCTCCGTGGTGGCCGCCACCGGCTACGGGGCGTACGCGTTCGCGATGGCCGGCGGGCGGGTCGGCGGCACCTGGCTGTCCATCAGGCTCGGCCAGACCCGACTGATGCTGCTGGGCGGACTGACGGCCGCGGTCGGCATGCTGATCGCCGCCCTCGCCCCGGTTGTTCCGGTGGCGATCTGCGGGTTCGTGCTGGTCGGCCTCGGCCTGGCCAACCTCTTCCCGCTCGCCATCGCCCGGGCCGGCGCGGCGGGCGGGCCACAGGGCGTCGCGTTCGCCTCCTCGCTCGGCTACGGGGGGATGCTGATCGGCCCGGTGGTGATCGGCTTCCTCGCCGACGCGGCCGGGCTGCCACTGGCCCTCACCACGGTCGCGGTCGCAGCCACGGTGGCGGCACTCCTGCCACTCTCGGTCGGGCGGCAGGTGGCAGACGACCGGTGACAGCCGGCGGGCAACAGATGACAGATGACAGATGTTGAAATCTGTCATCTGTCACCCGCCATGTGACAGGATGCGGAGCCATGACGACCAGCGGACGCTTCCAGGTACTGCGGGCGAGCGAGCGCCCGGCGACGGCGTGGCTCAACGGGGGCGGGGTGACCAGGGAGGTCGCCGGGTTCCCGGCCGGAGCCGGGCTGGACGCCTTCGACTGGCGGGTGAGCCTCGCGGACGTCGCCTCGGCCGGACCGTTCTCCCCGTTCCCCGGGATCGACCGGGTGATCACCCTGGTCGAAGGCGCAGGGATGGCGCTCACCGTCGACGGCACCGAGCGGCTGGTCGACGCGCCGTTCCTGCCGTTCGCGTTCTCCGGCGACGCCACCACCGACTGTCGGCTGGTGGCCGGCCCGGTGGTGGACTTCAACGTGATGACGCGCCGCGGACGGGTCGAGGCCACCGTGGACCTGGCCACCGTGGCCACCACGATCGACCTCCCCGGCGGGAACACCGCCCTCCTGGTCTGCCTCGCCGGCGCGGCCGCCGTCGACGGCGTCGAACTCGCCCGCTACGACGCCGCACTGCTCGACGCCCCGGGCGCGTACGAGCTGCACCCGAACGGCACCACCGCCGTCGTCAGCTTCCGCACCGCGCCCTGACAGCCGGCGGACCGACGCACCGACGAAGGACAGTGCGCCCGACTCTCGGACCAGCCCGGAGGTCCGACGCACCCCGCCGGTGTCCCGCGGATCACCGCCGCCATCGCCGCCCGCACCGCCGAACAGGCCTCCCCCACGGGGCAGTTCAGGCCGGTCGCCAGCGCACGGCGCCGGTGCTCCCGGTGCGGTACCCGGCGACGGGGTCAGCCCTGTTCCCCCGGCAGCCGCAGGTCCCAGCCGACCAGCGCTCGCAGCTGCTCGGCGGTCACACCGTCCGGTACCGGCTGCGGAGCGTCGTGGCGCAGCGGCGGCTGCCAGCCCTCCTCCTCGGTCCAGCGGCGCACCACCTTGGCCGGCGCCCCGGCGACCACGCTGTGGTCGGGCACCTCGCCGCGCACGGCGGCCCCGGCCGCGACCACCACGTTCCGGCCGATCCGCGCGCCCGGCAGGATCACCGCGCCGGTGCCGATCCAGCTGCCCGCGCCGATCTCCACCGGCTCGTTGCGCGGCCACTGCTTGCCGATCGGCAGCCGGGTGTCCCGGTACTCGTGGGCCTGGTCGCTGATGTACACGCCCGGGCCGGTCCACACGTCGTCGCCGATCACGATCGACTGGTGGCCGACGATGTGGCTGTCCCGGCCGATCACGCAGCCGCCGCCGATCCGCACGATCGGTTCCGGCCCGAGGTCGAGCCCGGGCAGGAAGCCGGCGCTGATGGTGACCCGCTCGCCGATGATCGAGAACGGCCCGATGGTGATCCACTGTTCGTTGAACACCGCCCCGAGCGGGAAGCTGAGGGTCGTGCCGTCCCCCAGCTCGCCGAACCGGTACGGGCCGGGGTTGCGGTTGGTGACCGCGCCGGTCCGCTGAACCCAGCGCCAGCCCCGGTGGACGAGGAGTCCGGCAGCGCGGCGGCCACCGGCCCGGACAGCGGAGACGAGGGAACGGGTTATCGGCATGCGCTCACGTTACCGGCCCGTAGCATCCGCCCGTCCGCCGGGAGGCCGACATCACACGGGCCACATCCGCCCCGGCCCACCGCCGCGACGGGCGCTCGTCCGCGACCGCGCACCGCGGCATCTGCCCGGCCCCGCACCATCCGACCCGACCGCCGGAGCGCCCGTCCCACCCCGGCTGGATCTCCCGGCCCGAAACGGACCGGACCGAACCAGACCGGCCCGAACCGGCCCGGCCCGGACCGGACCACCCCGAGGAGTGTCCGAAATCCGCGACCGGCGGCCGACCGCGATGGAAGACTCCACCCCATGGAGATCACCGAGCACATCGACGCGCTGCGCCGCGAGGGCAACCGGCTCGCCGAGGCCGCAGCCCGCACCGAGCTGTCCGCCCCCGTACCGACCTGCCCGGAGTGGCAACTGGCGGACCTGCTGCGACACATCGGCTCCGTCCACCGCTGGGCCGCCGCCATCGTCTCGCAGGGCCTGCCGGCGCCGCTGGACGAGACGGGCACGCAGGCCGCCGTCGGACCACTGCCCTCGGACGCCACACTGCTCGACTGGTACCGCGAGGGACACACCGCCCTGGTGGACGCGCTCACCGCAGCGCCCGCTGACGTCGAGTGCTGGAGCTTCCTGCCCTCGCCCAGCCCGCTGGCGTTCTGGGCCCGGCGCCAGGCGCACGAGACCGCCGTCCACCGCCATGACGCCGACGCGGCCGCCGGGGCGCCCGGCCCGGCCGTGGACACCGCGCTGGCCCTGGACGGCATCGACGAACTGGTGAGCGGCTTCATGACCAGCAGCCGGTCCACGCTGCGCAGCGACCGGCCGCGTACTCTCCAGGTCCGGGCCACCGACGGCGCCGGCTCCGACTCCGACTCCGGCACCGGTTCCTGGCGACTGACGATCACCCAGGAGCCGCCGACCGTCACCACCGGCGAGAGCCCCGAGCCGGCCGACCTGACCCTCGCCGGTCCCGCCCGCGAGCTCTACCCGCTGCTGTGGAACCGGCTGCCCTTCGGGCAGGCCCGGGACGTCGTCGCGACCGGCGACCAGGGCCTGCTCGACCTCTGGCGCGACGCAGCGGCGATCCGCTGATCGTGACGCCGGCGAACTGTCGTGACGTCGATGACGCTCGCGACGCCGATGAACCGTCGCGACGCCCGGGGGCGGCGTCGCCCCCGGGCGAGCGAGCGCGGCGCCCGGGAACCCCGGCGTCAGCGCACCCAGCGCGCGGGCCGCTTCTCCAGGAACGACCGCATCC
>NZ_JBHVFE010000341.1:0-10032 GCF_042801945.1 Kitasatospora sp. NPDC057542 | reverse complement strand
GACCGGGGCCCGCCCCTCGTGCGTCCCGCCCGGCAGGCCGCCGCAGCGGGGCCGGCCGGAGCGGCCGTCAGTACGCCGAGGCGGTGGCGTTCTCGGCGAGGACCGCCCGCAGCCGGGTGGTGCGCGGCTGCGCCTGGCGCCCGGCGACGGCTTGGGCGAGCGCCGGGCCCGCCGCGTGCACCACGGACAGGTGCCGCTCGCCGCGGCCGAAGGCGGTGTAGACCCACTGCCGGGTGAGCGTCGGGGCGGCGTCCTCCGGGAGCACCACCACCGCGCCCGGCCAGCGCCGGCCGAGCGCCTGGTGGACGGTCAGCGCCCAGCCGTGCCGCAGCCGGGCGGCCTCGGCCGGCGGAACGGTCCGGCGCGAGCCGTCCGGGTACTCCAGGTGCAGACCGGTGGCGTCGCCGTCCAGCACCCGGGCCGGGCGGGTGACGCCGGGGGCGGGGGAGTCGACCACCCGGTCGCCCGGGTCGAAGCCGCCGAACCGGCCGGGGCCGGGGTTGAGCCGGGCCTTGGCGGCGGCGTTCAGCGCGCGGGTGCCGGCCGGGCCGCCGTGGCCCGGGGTGAGCAGCACCACCTGCTCGGCCGGGATGCCGAGCGCGCGCGGGATGGAGTCGGTGAGCAGCTGGATGGCGCGGTGGACGGCCTCGCCGGCGTCCTTGGCGGTCAGGATGACCACCTCCTTGTCCGGCGCCTCGACCGGCTGGAGCTCGCCGATTCCGACGCCGGAGACCAGCTCGCCGATCGGGCCGAAGTCCGGGGTGCGGGAGGCGACCGCCGGGCAGGCCTTGGCGGCCAGCAGGTCGGCGAAGAACCGGCCGGGGCCGGCCGACCAGAGCTGGCCCGGGTCACCGCTGAGCACCAGGCGGGTGCCGTCGGCCAGCGACTCCAGGACGGTGGCGGCCAGTTCGACGTCCAGCAGCGGGGCGTCCAGCACGACCAGCAGGTCCAGGGCGAGCGAGCCGTCCGGGGCGCGGCCGGGGCCGGCGGCGCCGGAGAGCAGCTCGGCCAGGGTGACCACGACGGCCCCGGCCCCGGTGTCGGTCCCGGCAAGTGCGGCGAAGGAGTTCCGGCCCTGGTCGGTCCAGGTGGCGGCCCAGGCCCGCAGCCCGAGGCCCCGGGCGGCGGTGACCAGCGCGGCCGGCTCGGCGCGGGCCGCCTCGCCTCCGGTGTGCAGCACCAGGGCGTGCTCGCCGACGGCCTTGATCAGGGCGGTCGCGGAGGAGGACGGCGCGGCCTCGGCGGCGGCCGCCCAAGCGGCCGGGCCGGGGGCGACGGGGGTCTGTTCCGCGGCGTCCGCGGCATCCGCGTCGGCCCGGGTTTCGTCGGCCCCGGTCTCGTCGGCGTCGGCGGCCTCGTCCGCGTCCTCGCTCGCGTCGGCGTCCTCGCCCGGTACGAAGGCGGCCATCAGCTGGAGCAGCTTCTCGGCGAGACTGTCCTCCGCCATCGCCAGCCCCTCCAGCGCGAGCAGCGTCCGGGTCGGGGCCTCGTCCTCCTCGCCACCCGCCGCGTGCGCCTCGGCACCCGTCAGCTCCTCCTGGAAGGGCAGCACCCGCCCGTCCTGGACGGCGGCCTGGATCGCGGCGGCCGGGTCGGGCATCCGGAGCCGGTCGAGTCCGGCCGCCACCTCGGCCAGTTCCAGCGCGGAGTGCCCGCGCAGCGCCGCCTGCTCCAGCAGCCACGGCACCAGCGCCCGGGCGCGGCGCTCGTCGCCCGGGCCGGCCTCGGGGCCGAGCAGCTCACGGGCGAAGCCGTCCGCGTGTTCGGGCCGGACGCCGGGCAGGCCCAGCACCGCCCACGGGTCCTCGCGCAGCCGCTGGGGGGCCTCCTCGCCGAACTCGGCCACGGCGGCGGCCGCCAGCTCGGCCGGGGCACCGCCGGCGGTCAGCACCTCGGCAGTGGCGCGGAGCGCGTCGCCGTGCGGCCGGTGGGGCACCGCCGCCGGAGCAGCCGGGGCGGCGGGAGCGGCCGGACCGCCTCCGCCCGTGGCGTCCGCCACGGGGGCCTCCGGCCCCGAGGGCTGCCGCACCGGTTCCCGCGGTGCCGAAGCGCCGCGCTCCGGCCCCTGCCCGCCCATGCTCCGCACCCGCTGCGCCAGCTCCGCGAACTTCGCCGCCTTCTCCTCCGGGGTCAGCTGGGCCCCGTCGGTCGCCTCCGGAGCGCCGTTCCCCGTGTCAGTCATCGTCGTCCGCTCCAAAGGTCACTCCACTGCAGGTTCTGCTCGACAACCCGGGCCCTGGGTCACAGCTCGGTCCACCCCTGGTCCGGGTAGCGGTGCACCGGCGACGAGATGTCGTCCAGCGCACCACGGATCTCATCCGGAAGCGTAAGCGCCTCCACCGACAGCGCCGCCTGCAGCTGCGCCACCGTCCGGGCCCCGACCAGCGCACTCGCCACCCCGGGCCGGTCCCGGACCCAGGCCAGCGCGACCGCCAGCGGGCTGCTGGCGAGCCCGTCGGCGGCGGTGGCGAGGGCGTCCACGATCCGCCGCGAGCGCTCCCCGAGGTACGGCTGGACGAACCCGGCCAGGTACGGCGTGGCGCCGCGCGAGTCCTGCGGGACGCCGTGCCGGTACTTGCCGGTGAGCACCCCGCGCCCGAGCGGCGAGCCAGCCAGCACCCCGACCCCGGCGTCCAGCGCGGCGGGCAGCGCCTCCCGCTCGATGCCGCGCTGGAGCAGCGAGTACTCCAGCTGCGCCCCGGCCAGCGGCACCCGCCCGTGGTGGGCGCGCTGCCAGGTGGCGGCCTTGGCGAGCTGCCAGCCGCTGAAGTCGCAGACCCCGGCGTAGCGGGCGCGCCCGGAGGTGACGGCGATGTCGAGGGCGCTGAGGGTCTCCTCGACCGGGGTCGCCGGGTCGAAGGAGTGCACCTGCAACAGGTCGACGTAGTCGGTGCCGAGCCGGCGCAGCGAGGCGTCCAGGGCGGCGAGCAGGTGGCCGCGCGAGCCGTCGAAGCGGCGGGCGGACTCGGGGACGCTGCCGGCCTTGGTGGCGATGACGAGCTCGGAGCGCGGGATCAGGTTGTCGGTGAGCCGGGAGAGCAGGTACTCGGCGCCGCCGTCCGCGTACACGTCGGCGGTGTCGACCAGGTTGCCGCCGGCGTCGACGAACTCCTTGAGCTGCTCGGCGGCCTCGTGCTCGTCGGTGTCGCGGCCCCACGTCATGGTGCCGAGGCCGAGCCGGGAGACCTGGAGGCCGGTACGGCCGAGGTGACGCTTTTCCATCGGACGGGCCCTCCACTGGCCGGTGGCCCCGGAAGGCCCGGCAGCCCTGTAAACGAGCAGGTGGGGAGAGTGCTCCCCACGTCGGCTGAGCGTAGCGGCCGGTGCGCGGACAGGGGTGCAGACCCGCAGAACGATCACTGCGGCGGAAACATGGCGAGTGTGACCCAGCCCACCCCTACCGGTCAGTAGCATGACCGGCGCAGGCGCGGTTACCCTCGCCACAACCCCAACCCACTGGAAGGTGCGGCAGATGCGACTCGGGATCAACCTCGGCTACTGGGGACTCGGCATGGACGCCGACAACATCGCCGTGGCCCAGGAGGCGGACCGGCTCGGCTACTCGGTCTGCTGGGCGGCGGAGGCGTACGGCTCGGACGCCGCCACGGTGCTCAGCTTCGTCGCCGCGAAGACCGAGCGGATCGACGTCGGCTCGGCCATCTTCCAGATCCCGGCCCGCACCCCGGCCATGACCGCGATGACCGCCGCGACCCTGGACACCCTGTCCGGCGGCCGGTTCCGGCTCGGCCTCGGCGTCTCCGGCCCGCAGGTGTCCGAGGGCTGGTACGGCGTGAAGTTCGACAAGCCGCTCGCCCGCACCCGCGAGTACGTGGAGATCATCCGCAAGGCGATGTCCCGCGAGCGCTTGGTGCACGAGGGCGCGCACTGGACGCTGCCGCTGCCCGGCGGCCCCGGCAAGCCGATCAAGCTCACCGTGCACCCGGTGCGCGAGCACATCCCGCTGTACATCGCCGCGATCGGCCCGAAGAACCTGGAACTGACCGGCGAGATCGCCGACGGCTGGCTCGGCATCTTCTTCTCGCCCGAGCACGCCGCGCTCTCCCTCGACCCGCTGACGGCCGGCCGCACCAAGGCGGGGAAGACGCTGGAGGGCTTCGACCTCTGCCCGACCGTGAACCTCGCGGTCGGCGAGGACATCAAGGCCGGCGTCGACGCCCTGCGCTCGTACGCCGCGCTGTACATCGGCGGCATGGGCAGCAAGGAGAAGAACTTCTACAACCAGCTCGCCCGGCGGATGGGCTACGAGCAGGCCGCCGACGAGGTCCAGGAGAAGTACCTGGCCAGGGACTACGCGGGCGCCGCGGCCGCCGTCCCGCACGACCTGATCGACGCCACCTCGCTGATCGGCGACACCGCCCGGATCGCCGACCGGATGCAGGCCTACGCCGAGGCGGGCGTCAGCACGCTCACCCTGGCCCCGGCCGGGTTCACCCTGGACGAGCGGATCCAGGCGCTGCGCACCGGCGTCGAGGCGCTGGAGCGCGCCGGACTGGCCTGACCGGACGGCGGACGGGCAAGCGGCACTACAGCCAGTCGTGCCGCTTGAACACCCGGTGCAGCACCAGGCAGACCACCAGCATCAGCACCAGCACGGCCGGGTACCCCCAGGACTGGTGCAGCTCGGGCATGTCGTCGAAGTTCATGCCGTAGATGCCCGCGATCATGGTCGGCACGGCGGCCAGCGCCGCCCAGGCCGAGATCTTCCGCATGTCGTTGTTCTGCTGCACGCTGACCTGCGCCAGGTTGGCGCTCAGGATGTCGGACAGCAGCCGGTCCATGCCGTCGACCTGGTCGTTCACCCGGGCCACGTGGTCGGCGACGTCCCGCAGGTAGGGCGCGGTCTCGGTACGGACGAGGCGGGCGCCGCGCTCCAGGGACAGCATCGGCTCCAGCAGCGGGCCGGTGGCCCGGCGCACGGACATCACCTGGCGCTTGTAGCCGTAGATCCGTCCGGCGGTGTCGCGGCCGACCCGGCCCGGGGAGAAGATGTCCGCCTCCAGCTCGTCCAGCTCGCTCTGGAGCGCGGTGGCCACGTCCATGTAGCCGTCCACGATGGTGTCGCAGACCGAGTGCAGCACCGAGCTGGGCCCGTAGCGCAGCAGTTCGGGCTCCTGCTCCAGGGTGGCCCGCAGTCCGCCGAGCGGGCTGTCCTCGCCGTGCCGGACGGTCATGACGAAGTCCGGGCCGAGGAAGACCATCACCTCGCCGACCGTGACGACGTGCCCGCCGGGGGAGTAGCCGAGGGTCTTCAGGGCGACGAACAGCGAGCCCTGGTAGGCCTCCACCTTGGGGCGCTGGTGGGCGCTGACGGCGTCCTCGGCGGCCAGCGGGTGCAGCGCGAACTCCTTGCCGACGTGGTCGAGTTCCTCGGCGGTGGGCTCGAACAGGCCTATCCAGACGAAGCCGTCAGGGCCGGCCGCGCGGGCGGCGGCGAGCGCGCCGGCCAGGTCCTCGGGGGCCTCGATCCGGCGGCCGTCGTGGTAGGCGGCGCAGTGGACGATCATGCGGGCCATTGTCACCCGAACGGGGCCGTCCGGCACGGATGCGGGTGGTACCGGTCCACGGGCCCGCAGCGGCCGGGTCGGGCCGGGCGGAGAACCGGGGCCCACGGCCGGGCCCGGAGGCCGTAGGCTGACCCCATGCCCACCCTGCTGCTCGTCCGCCACGGCCGCTCCACCGCGAACACCGCCGGAATCCTGGCCGGTTGGACGCCCGGCGTGGACCTCGACGACACCGGGCGCGCGCAGGCCGCCGGGCTGGCCGGCCGACTGGCCGGCATCCCGCTGGTGCAGGCGGTCAGCAGCCCGCTGGAGCGCTGCCGGCAGACGCTGGAGCCGCTGCTGGCGGCCCGGCCCGAGCTGGGCCCGCCCGCCGAGGACGAGCGGCTGGGGGAGTGCCACTACGGCGAGTGGACCGGCCGCCCGCTGGCCGAGCTGGCCAAGGAGCCGCTCTGGCGCACCGTGCAGGACCACGCCGCCGCGGCCGCCTTCCCCGGCGGGGAGTCGCTGCGCGAGCTGAGCCACCGTACGGTGGACGCGGTGCGCGAGTGGAACCAGAAGATCGCCGCCGAGCACGGCGAGGACGCGGTCTGGATCGCCTGCTCGCACGGGGACGTGATCAAGGCCGTGGTGGCCGACGCGCTCGGGCTGCACCTGGACCACTTCCAGCGCATCAGTGTCGAACCCTGTTCCGTCACCGCGATCCGCTACACCCCGCAGCGGCCCTTCGTCCTGAGGATGGGCGACACCGGCGACCTCGCCCCGCTCGCCCCCAGGCCCGGCCCGAGCGCGGCCACCCCGGCCGGCGACGCGGTGGTCGGCGGCACCGCCTGAGGCCCGCCGCCGACGGGCCGCCCGGGGCGGCACCGTCCGGTTCCCCGGGTGCCACCCCCGCCCGCGGCCGTCGGCTCGGCTCCCCGGCCGGAGCCCGAAGGTCGTAGGGTGACTAACGAGTCCATCCGGCCGCGACCCGCCCCCGGCGGAACCGCGCCGACCGACATGATCCGGAGCGAGAGCGTGCCCCGTCAGGTCTTCTTCTACGACCAGCCCGAACGGTTCGTGGCCGGCACCGTCGGCCAGCCCGGCGCCCGGGCGTTCTACCTTCAGGCCAGCGCCCGGGGCCGGATCACCAGCGTGCTGCTGGAGAAGACCCAGGTCGCGGCGCTCGCCGAGCGCATCGAGGAGGTCCTGGACGAGGCGCTGCGGCGCAGCGGCGGCGACGCCGCCATCCCGGCCGCCGCCCCGAAGGACCTGCTCGACACCGCTCCGCTGGACCTCCCGCTGGAGCAGGAGTTCCGGGTCGGCACCATGGCCCTGGCCTGGGACAGCATGGAAAGCTGCCTGGTGGTCGAGGCGCAGGCGCTGATCGAGGACGAGGAGGAGGACGCCGCCGAGGCGGTCTTCACCGACGACGAGAACGGCCCGGACATGCTGCGGGTGCGGCTGTCCGGCGCGATGGCCCGGGTCTTCGCCAAGCGCGCGCTCGACCTGGTCGCGGCCGGCCGCAAGCCCTGCCCGTTCTGCAACCTGCCGCTCGACCCGGAGGGCCACCTGTGCCCGCGCGCGAACGGCTACCGGCGCTGAACACCGACACCCCACCGCAGGCCGACCCGACGGCCGCCGCCGCGCTGGCCGCCGACGTGCCCACCGCCCTCGCGCTGCTGCGCCAGGGTGAGCTCACGGTGCACGGCCGGCTCACCGAGGCCTCCAACGCCGCGCTGTACTGCACGGTGGCGCACGGTTCGCTGAGCGCCCAAGCCGTCTACAAGCCGGTGGCCGGCGAGCGCCCGCTGTGGGACTTCCCGGACGGCACGCTGGCCGGCCGGGAGGTCGCCGCGTACGAACTGTCCGCCGCGACAGGCTGGGCGCTGATCCCTCCCACCGTGCTGCGCGAGGGTCCGCACGGGCCCGGCATGGTGCAGCTGTGGGTCGAGCCGGACCCGCAGGCCGAGCCGCTGCTCGCGCTCCAGGACCCGCGCGGACCGGAGTCGGGCTGGCTGCCGATCGTCCGGGCCGAGGTCGAGGGCGGGCGGACGGCCCTGCTGGTGCACCACGACGACCGGCGGCTGCGCCGGCTCGCCGTGCTGGACGCGGTGCTCAACAACGCCGACCGCAAGGGCGGCCACCTGATCCCGGCAGCCGACGGCCGGGTGTACGGCATCGACCACGGCGTCACCTTCAACACCGAGGACAAGCTGCGCACTCTGCTCTGGGGCTGGGCCGGCGACCCGCTGCCCACCGAGGCGCTGGAGGTGCTGGCCCGGCTGGCCGAGCAACTGGACGGCGAGCTTGCCGAGCGCCTCGCCCCGCACCTGACGGCGGCCGAGCTGGACGCGACCCGGGCCCGGGTGGCCGGGCTGCGCGGCTCCGGCCGGCACCCGCTGCCGCCCGAGGACTGGCCCGCGATCCCCTGGCCGCCGGTGTAGCCGGGGTACCGGAGGCCGGACCGTCCCGGAGGCCGGTGCCGGCGGGGCCGGGCCGCCGCCCTGGAACGCCGGTGGTCTGGACCTGTCCTCGAAAACGGCAGCAGATGGTCTGGACCTGTCCCCGGAACAGGTCGCACACTGCTCCGATGGATGTGCGACGGACCACCCCCACCCCCCGAACCACGCCGGACCTGCCGTTGCACCGGTTACAGGTCCCGCTGCCCCAGCTGCTCCCCTTCGCCATCGGCGGCTTCGACGCGATCGGCCCGCTCTCCCGGGCCGGCTTCCCCCACCGGCACTCGTTCTACGAGATCGTCCACGTCACCGGCGGTCACGGCGCCCACGTCCTGGACCTCGTCCACCGGCCGCTGGCACCACCGCAGTTGTGCGTGATCACTCCGGGCCAGGTGCACTACTGGGCGGACGCCGAGGAGCTGGCCGGCCGGGTCGTCCTGTTCAACGAGGACTTCCTGCTCGGCCACCCCCAGGACCTCGCCGCCCTGCGGGCCCTGGCCACCCGCCCGGCCCTCGCGCTCGGCGACCAGGCCGACGCGATCGCCGCGCTGCTCGCCGACATGGAGTGCGAGTACCGGACCAGGGCGCCCGGCTACCAGGGTGTGCTGCGGGCCAGCCTGCACATCCTGATCGTCCGGGCGCTGCGCGCCTGTGCCCCGGCCGACCGTCCGGCGGTGCCCGGTCGTTCGGTCGAAGTGGCCGCCGCCTTCACCCGGTTGATCGCCCGGCCGGGCGGGGTGCGGCACTCGGTGGCCTCCACCGCGCAGGAACTCGGCGTCTCTCCGGGGCACTTGCAGACCCTGGTGAAGCAGGCCACCGGCCGAACCCCCGGCGGACTGATCCGCCGCCAGCAGACCCTGGAGGCCAAGCGGCTGCTCGCCTGCACGGATTTGACGATCCGTCAGATATCCAAAGAGGCCGGCTTCGTCGACCCGGCGTACTTCTGCCGGTTCTTCCGTCGGGAGACCGGAATGACCCCGGGGGAGTTCCGGGCCAGGGTCGACGGAAATCACCACGATCCCCGGATCATGTCCATCGCGGTGGCGCCGGACGGCCCGTAACTTTGCTGCTGGCCACCGGCGGCCGGTCCGGCGCGCGAGGGCGGGTCGACCGGTCCGGTCCTTGTCATGCCCCCACCATGGCAAGGGCCGCCCCCACCCCCGCCTCACGAGAAGGAGACGGCGTATGCCCACGTCCGACGGCATGATCAGCCGCAAGACCGTCCTGAAGGCCGCCGCCGCGCTGGGGGCTGCCCCGCTGCTGGTCGGCGGCGGAGTCGCACTGGCCCGGGACCGGATCGGAAACGGCGAACCGCTCGGCTTCACCCCCGAGTGCCACGACGGGGACGCCCCCACCATCGAACAGACCGAAGGGCCGTACTTCAAGCCCAACTCCCCGCTGCGCAGCTCGATGGTCAACGACGGACCCGGCACCCGCCTGGTCGTCAGCGGCTACGTCTTCGGCCGTGCCTGCCGGCCCATCTCCGGCGTGCTGCTGGACTTCTGGCAGGCCGACGACGGCGGCAACTACGACAACAGCGGCTACACCTTCCGCGGCCACCAGTTCACCGACGCCAACGGCGCCTTCAGGCTGGACACCATCGTGCCCGGCCTCTACCCGGGCCGCACCCGGCACATCCACGTCAAGCTCCAGGCCCCCGGCCGCCCGATCGTCACCACCCAGCTGTACTTCCCGGGGGAGCCGCGTAACAGCACGGACACCATCTACGACGCCCGGCTGCTGATGAACGTCCGCCAGAACGGCCAGACCCGCGAAGGCAGCTTCGACTTCGTGCTGAACGTTCCGCAGACCACGCCGAGCCCGACGCCCACGCCCACCGCCACCTCCACCGGCGGCCCCACCACGCCGCCGGGCGGCACCTGGGCCCCGGGGGCCTCGTACAACGCGGGCGACCGCGTGACCTACTCCGGCGTCTCCTACACCTGCCTCCAGGCGCACACCGCCATGGTGGGCTGGGAGCCGCCGAACGTGCCGGCCCTCTGGCAGCGGTCGTAGCGGCTCCGGCCGCGTCGCCCGAGGGGCCGGGCGCCCGGTCGGCGGCAGGGCCGACC
>NZ_JBHVFE010000340.1:0-10036 GCF_042801945.1 Kitasatospora sp. NPDC057542 | reverse complement strand
GCCCGTCGACGAGTCGCGGCCGCCGCGGCCGCCCCGCTCATGCCGCCGGCGACAACCGGGCCGCCTCCGGCCGCGACGACCGGGGCTCCGCCGGCCGCCGCCGGACGCCCCGGCGCGCCGCTCCCGCCGCGTAGTACCGCCGGGCCCGCTCGTCGCCGAGGACCTTCTCCGCGTGGCCTCGCTCGAACAATAGGAGCCGGCCGGTGCACTCCTCCCGCACGGAGCGTATGAATCGTTCCGCGTGTGGGTTGCAGTTGGGGCTGCGGGGCGGAATCCTGGCGGCGAAGATGCCCTCGCCGGCGAAGACGGCGTCGCAGGCCGTGGTGAACTTCGCGTCACGGTCCCGGGTCAGGTGGGTGAAGCCGGCAGCGCGGTCGCCGAGTTGCCAGAGCAGCCGGCGAGCCTGCTGGGTGGTTCAGGCGGCGGTGTACGCCAGACGCGCGATCGGGCCGTGAGCGTGGGCGAAGCGGGGTCCACCCGTTCGTGGACCCGGCGCCCGGAGCTCGGCCGGGCAGGTTGGATGATGGGCATGGCCATGAGTATCGCTACCGACACTGTCCGGGCCGCTGCGTCTGTGAAGGCGTACCGCAGCGGCGAGAAGCTGTTGACCGCCGGCTCCGTTCGCAACCTGGAGCCCGGCTTCGGCGGAGCCAACGCCGATGTCGTGGACGGCACCCGGACCTGGCAGGTCTGGGTCGGCGTCGTGGGCCGCGCCCTGACGGGTGAGTGCGACTGTCCTGACAGCCGTCCCACCGTGCTGTGCCCGCATGCCATCGCGGCGGCCCTGGCTGCCGTACGCGCCGGGTTCACCTGGAACGCGTTGCCCGAGTCCCGTCCTGACGTGCGGACCTTGGATCCCGCGGAGCGGCGCTTCCGTACGCTTGCCAGGACTCTCGACGCGGCGGAGCTCGTCGCTCTGATCGCCCGTCATGCCGTGCGTGACCGCATGCTTTCCACCGATCTCGAGGTGGTCACGGGCCGCCTCGGTGCGCCGGGCGCCGAGGATTTGGAGCCGTTGCGTGCGCTGGTCGACGAGGCGCGGGCGATCCCGGACGGCCGCTACGAGTACGACCTTCACGATATCGCCACTGCGGGCCGTGCGGTGGTGGCCGAGCTCCAGGTGCTGGCGCTGCGTCCGCCGTCGGTGGAGCTGCTGGACGCGGTCGAGTACACCGCGGAGCGCTGGGACTACCTCGCCGGGGTGCTGAGCCAGGACTGGCGCACCTACGACGAGGAATCGCGCGAGATCGGCTCGGCCATCGCCGCCGTACACGGTGGTTTGTGCGAGCGACTTCGGATCGACCCGGCGGAGCTCGCCGAGCGTCTTGCGAGGCTGTCCGCCGTCTGCGAGACGGATTCGTGCCTGTACCCGACCGGTCGGTACCGGCACCTGCTCGGCCGCGACGGCCTGGAGGCGTTCGAGCGGAGGTGGAAGGAACAGCGCGGCTGGTAGCCGGACTCGCCCGGTTACCGACGTCAGGGGCAGTCCGGCTTTGTCGAGCTTGGCGGCACCCTCCTCAGGGCCCTGTTCGCCCGCACCACAACCCTGGAGGGAATCCTCGACGCTGCCTTGGCTCTGATGCCCATGGCCAACGACTTCACCGTCGAACGCGACTGGGGACCGTTCATGCTGCGTGCCTTCCCCGACGGTAACGCCGGCGAGGCGGCCCTCACCGACGCTCAGCACCGACCCGTCAACGCCATCGCGGCCAAGGACGACTGCTGGGGCAACATCGGCAACAAGATCACACGGTTGCGCAGAGCCGGACTACCGACGGACCGTGCCTTCGCCAACACGGTGAAGCCGAACTCCGGATCGGCAAGTTCCAGGCCGAGGGCGTACTTCCAGCGAGGCAGCCGAGGCAGCCGAGGACGGCGCCTCCGCGACGGCGAGCTGTGCCGTCGCGGTCAGGGCCACGGCGGGCTGTGCCACGGCGTCCCCGCCGAGGGCGAGCCCCGCCGAGGGCGAGCGCCGCCGCGAGGGCGGCACTCGCCGTCCGGCGTCCACGGCTGGGGGTGGGCCGTTCCATCACGTGCTCCATCTGCGCTCGAACGGCTCGACTGCCGGAGCGTAGCGATCTGACGAAGCCTCAGAGGAGATGATGATCAGCCAAGTTGCCAGCCAGTAACACCTGGTGGCACCCGTGTCGTGTGTCCGAGCGTGGCGGATGCGGCGTCACCGGCCGCGGCCGCCACCGCATCCGGCAGGGATCAGCCAAGCTTTCGGCCTCCTGTGGATGGCCCGGCCCACCCGTGTTGGTATGGGCACGCCATTTTGCGCATGTTCTTCAGGAAGGGATCGACATGAGCAGGTTTCTCGGTGGACGCAGGGCGGCTCGCGCGGCCGGTGCCGTCAGCGCCGTCCTCCTGGCCCTGACCGGTGTCGTCGTGGGAACGGCCGTCCCCGCCACGGCTGCCCCCGCCGTGGCGGTGCGCGTCGCACTCCCGGACGACGGCGGACTCAACCCGGGCGACATCCTCACGGGCCACAACTTCATCATGCAACTCGACGGCCAGTCGGTCGAGTACATCGCGGAGGTCAGCGGTCTCGACCCCGACAACCACACGGTGACCCTGTCCCGCGGCCTGTTCCACAGCCCCATCGTCCAGCGCTGGATCGACGACGCGATCGCCGGGCGCGAGGGCCGCCTCAAGAACATGACCATCGGGATCTGCGACTACGCCGGCAACATCGTCAAGCGGTACAACTTCGGCGGCGCGTTCGTGGAGAAGATCGTGCTCGACAACGCGACGCACGAGCCGAGCATACTCACCGTCAGGTACTTCACGTTCAACATCGGCTGACCGCCGCCCCGGGCGCGATCCGCGTCCGAGTGACTCCGTCGAGGCCCGGCGTCCGGCGGTCAACGCGGCCAGGAGCCGGAACGAGCAGTATCATCCCAGGTCAAGGCGGTGTGCGAGGTATCCGGAAGAAAAGGGGCGGGCCCGTGTCGGTCGGCGCGTGGCCGGAGTTCCTGCCGCACTCCGGGCAGCTGGCCGCGCTCTACACCGAACTGCCGCCCCCGGAGGGCCTGCTCCTCCGCTCGGTGCAGCTCAACCCGCGCGGGGCCGGCGTCACCTTGCGGGTCGAGTTCCCCCGCTTTCCCGATCGCGCCCCGCAGGCCTGGACGGACGCGGGGTGCGACCGGTTCGAGGCGCAGCTCGGGTTCACGGCCGTGGAGGAGGACCTGCGGATGCGGGGCCTTCCCGACGGCACCGTGGTCGACATCGGGTTGACCCCCTTCCTGCGGGAACGGGAGCGGCGGATCGCGGTGGGGGTGCGAGGCCCGGGGTTCTCGCTGGACTTCACCGCGCACGCCGCGCTCACCGTGGGGCACCTCAACGCCTACTGCTCCCGCGACGCCGCACCGTACGCGGCCGAGCGGTGGTTCCTGAGCCCGCTCGACCGGCGCCTGTACGGCAGCACGCTGCCGCCCACGACCACGAAGACCTTCTATGGGTGACCACGACTGGTCAGCGGAGCTGGCGAACCCCGGGACGGTCCGCGAGGTGCTCGGCGCGCCGCCGCCCCCGCTGAGCGACTACGGCCTGGACTCCGTCCTCGTCGACGAACGCGAAGCGTCCGTCACCCTGAGGTTCTCCGCCTTCGCCGTCCCGGCGGGCGCCGCGGAGCTGTGGCGGGAGCGCGGCCACAACGCGGTCGAGTTCGTGCTGGTCTGCACCGGTGTGACGGACTTCGCGGTGGACGCCTGGTCGGGCCGGCCGACGACCCGCGCCACGCTCACGGGCCGGAGGGTCGTGCTCTCCGGGCGGGGCAAGCACGTGTCCTTCGCGGCGGCCGGGATCCGCGCCGAGCCGCCCGCCGGACGGCTCCGGAGCCGGTTCGAGTGACGTAGGCCGAGGGCCGAGGGGGATGCCCCTCGGCCCCGGCCCCGCGCCTCTGCGCGCGACGCGCCCGAGCGGACCGCTCAGTGCCAGTTGCTGATCCTGACGTCGCGCGGCGCGGGCTCACCCGTGCCGGTCTCCAGTACAGCCTTGAGGCTCATCAGGAACGTGGCCCACTTGGTGCTGCAGTGGTACATGAACTCCACCGGCTCCCGCCAACCCTCGTGCCGGAACAGCACGATGGTGAAGTCGTCCTCCTGCTTGAGGTCGAAACGGACCCGGGTGCCGATCCACTCCTCGGGGCCGTCGATCACCTCCCAGAGCACCCGTCGGCCGGGCTCGGTCTCCAGGACCTTCATGTCGAAGCCGCCGGGCGGGCCGAAGCGGAACCGGAGCACGCCGCCGACTCCGGCGTCGCCCTCCGTGTCCTCGGTCCACCAGCTCGCCAGTCCGTCGACCGTGGTCAGGGCCGTGTGGACGGCGTCCGGGGACGCCGTGACCCCGATCCGGTGCAGGATGTCCGCCATCGCGGTACCTCTCTCTCGTACGGGCGCCCGTTCCCGGGCGCGTTCGCTCCTCCGTGCGTGCCTGCGGGCTCAGCTCTTCCGGGTGTTCTCCCGGTTGCCCTCCTGGCTGTCCTCCCGGCTGTTCTCCTGGCCGCGCTGGATGGCCTCGGCGATCCGCTTGATGCGGTGCAGCCGGGCGTCCCAGGCGGCGCCGACCGACGACAGCTGTGCGACGGCACGGGCGAGTTGGGCCTCGTCGACCTCGTAGCGGCGCTCGCGTCCGGACGGCGTGTCGTGGACGAGCCCGACGCGGCCCAGCACGCCGAGGTGCTTGGCGACGGCCTGTCGGGTGACCGGCAGTTGCTCGCTCAGGGTGGTGGCCGTCCCGCCGCCGCCGCTCAGGAGCAGGTCGAGCATCCGCCGTCGGATGGGGTCCCCCACCGCCGACCAGAGCTCGTCGTCGATGACCACGCTCACGGCCGCGTCCCGACCCGGGCGGCGTACGTGACGAGACGGGGCAGGAAGTGGTCCCAGCCGCGGACGTGGTCGTGGTACGCCTCCTCCAGGACGGCCGCCTCCCAGCCCTTCTCCCGGAACCCCGTCTCGGTGAACCGCAGCAGCGTGCCGCCGTCCGACGGGACCAGGTCGAAGGTGACCAGGAACGAGTTGTCCGGCGTCGCGGCCTCGCCCTCGCCGTGGGCCCAGCGGAAGCTGAACCGCCGGGGCGGGTCGGCCTCCACCACCGTCAGTGGCACGACCTTCACGTCCGGTGTCCCCGCACCGAACGAGATGAACCCGGTGCCTCCCGGGACAGGCTTGAGGTCCGCCTCGTCCGGCCACCACTCCTGCAGGTGCTCGGGCGTGCTGATGACCTCGTAGACCACCTCGGGCGTGGCCTCGACGCGGATCTCCCGCTCGATGCTGCCGTACTCCATCCCGCTCCCCTCCTATCGCAACCTTTGGTTGCATATAACCGTAGGCCGCTCCGCCGGAATGTGCAACCTTTGGTTGCTCTGGAAGAGTGCTCGGCCGCCCCGGGCCGCCCCGGGCCGCCACTCCGGCCCTGCCGGACGGGTGGCGCGGATATTCGACTACCGGCTGTCGTACGGCCGTTCTAAGGTGCTCCCGACACAACCTGGGAGAAACCCGTTGAGCCAAACCTTTCGCGTCGACCTGCGCGGGATCGTCGACCTTCTGAGCCATCACCTCTACACCAGCCCGCAGGTGTACGTCCGCGAGCTGCTGCAGAACGCCGTGGACGCCATCACGGCGCGCCAGGCGGACGACGCCGCCGACCCGGAGGACGCGGCCCGGCGACCCCCGGCCCCGCGGATCACGATCGCCTCCGGCGACACCACCGGCGACGGCTCCCTGACCATCAGCGACAACGGCATCGGCCTCAGCGAGGCCCAGGTGCACGAGCTGCTGGCGACGATCGGCCGCAGCTCGAAGCGGGACGACCTCGGCTTCGCCCGGCACGAGTTCATGGGCCAGTTCGGCATCGGGCTGCTGTCCTGCTTCATGGTGTCCGACGCGATCGAGGTCACCACCCGCCGGGTGGGCGAGCCCACCGTGCTCTGGCACGGCTTCTCGGACGGCGCCTACGCGGTGGAGCCCGCGCCCGCCGACCGGCAGCGCGAGGAGACCGGAACCACCGTCGCCCTGCGCCCCCGGCCCGGGTGCGAGCACCTGCTGACCCGCCGTGCCGTGACCGGCCTGGTCGAGCACTACGGAGCCCGGCTGCCGTACCCCGTCACCGTGGACGGCGTGCCGGTCACCGGCGGCCCCGCCCCCTGGGACCGCCCCGAGGACGAGACCGAGCCTGCCCGCCGTGCCCGCCTGGAGGCGTACTGCGAGGAGGTCTTCGGCTTCGCGCCCTTCGACGTGATCGACGTGGCCACCGCCGAGGCGGGCCTGCGCGGCGTCGCGTTCGTCCTGCCGATGCCGGCCAACCCCGCCGTCCCGGCCGCCCACCGCGTCTACCTCAAGCAGATGCTGCTCTCCGAGGGAGCCGAACGCCTGCTGCCCGAGTGGGCCTTCTTCGTACGCTGCGTCGTCGACACCTCCGAGCTGCGGCCCACCGCCAGCCGCGAGGCGCTCTACGAGGACTCCCTCCTGGAAGCGACCCGCGACACCCTCGGCGACCACCTGCGCGGCTGGCTCGTACGGTTGAGCAGGCAGGAGCCGGCCCGGCTGCGGGCCTTCCTGCGCGTCCACCACCTGGGCGTCAAGGCCCTCGCCCTGCACGACGACGACATGCTGCGCCTGGTCGCCGAGTTCTGGCCGATGGAGACCAACGTCGGCCCGCTGACCCTCACCGAGTTCGGCGAACGCTACGGCCTGCTGCGCTTCACCCCGCTGCTCGACGAGTTCCGCCAGCTCGCCCCGGTGGCCGCGGCGCAAGGCTTGGCCGTCCTCAACGCCGGGTACGTCTACGACGCCGAGATCATCGACCGGCTCGCCTCGACGGACCGAGCCCTGGACGTCGAGCAGCTGCGCGCCGCCGACCTCACCACCCACCTCCAGCGCCTGGACGCGGCCGACGAGCAGGCGATCGCCCCGTTCCTGGCCGTCGCCGACCGGGTGCTCGACCGGCTCGGCTGCGACCTGCTGGTCCGCTCCTTCGAGCCGTCCGGGCTGCCCGCGCTCTACCTCCTGGACGAGGACACGGCCTTCCAACTGGACGTCCGGGGCACCCGGGAGCAGGTCGACGACACCTGGTCGGCGATCCTCGGCAGCTTCCAGACGACCGCCGCGCCCCGGCCCCGACTGGTGCTCAACCACCGCAACCCGCTCGCCCGTCAGGTCCTCGCCCTGGCCGATCCGGAGCTCCAGGCGATGTGCCTGGAGGGCCTCTACGCCCAGGCGCTGCTGCTCGGCCACCACCCGCTGCGCCCGGCCGACACCGCCGCGCTCAACCAGTCCTTCCTCGGTCTGATCAGCCGGGCCGTCGCGGGAGGCGCGCGATGAGCCGCACCGAGCAGGAACTCCGTCAGCTCTACAACAGCACCCACAGGATGCCCACCGGCGCGGCGAAGTTCGCGGCCCTGGAGGAGGTGATCCGGCACGCCGACGCCCTCGGCCTGGTCGAGCTCGCCTTCGACGTCAGGATGTCGGCCACCCGGGTGTACCAGCACAGCTGGGCGCCGGCGAAGTCGTTCCTCACCTTCTCCTGGTGCCTCGCGGCCTACGACCGGGAGCCCGAGCGCTTCGATCCCGGGCACGAGCGCAGCCTGCTGTGGCACTTCAAGTGGATGGTCTACAACGTCCACCAGTTCCCGGAGGTCCCGTTGCAGCGGGCGAGGGAGCTCCTGGACGACATGGAGCGGCGCTACCGCCGGGGCGGCCACAGCATGCACGCCGTCCTCCAGCACCGCGGCCTGGTGGCGGAGAGCATCGGCGAACTCGACCAGGCGCAGGACTTCTACGAGCGGATGGCGCTCACCCGCCGGGACGGCCTCTCCGACTGCTCGGGCTGCGTGCCGAGCAGCCACGTGCGGACGCTGGTGGCGCTCGGCCGGGACGAGGAGGCGATCCGGGTCGGGGAGCCGGCCGTCCGCTCCGGCTGCACCGAGCAGCCGCAGTGGATCAACTCCGAGCTGCTGCTGCCCCTCGTGCGCACCGGTCAGGGCGAGCGCGCCGTCGAGGCGCACCGCACCGCCTACCGCAGGATCCGCGACAACCCGCACCACCTGGGCGAGTTGGCGCTGAACCTGCTGTACTGCGTGCACAGCGGCAACGTCGGCCGCGGGCTCGACCTGATCGAGCGTCACCTCTCCTGGCTCGACCGGGCCCGCACGCCGCTGGCGGAGATGGAGTTCGCGGCAGCGGCCGTCGCCGTCCTGTCGCGGGCCCGGGAGGAGGAGGCCGGGACGGTCCTGCGCTTCCCCACCGTGGAGGGCAAGCGCCGCCCGGACGCGCGGGTGGCCGACCTCGCCGTGGAGCTGCGCGAGCGCGCCCTGGCCATCGCCGAACGGTTCGACGCCCGCAACGGCAACACCTTCCAGAGCGCGCGGATGCGCACGTGGATGGCCACCGGCCCGATCGGCGAGCCCACACCGCTGTCGGTCTTCGACCGGGACCTGCGCTCGCGCAGCGGCGAACGCGTCCACCGCCTGGCCGACCGGGTCGCGGCCCAGACCGCGGCGGGCGACCTGACCGGCGCCGCCCGGACCAGGGCCGCCACCGCGGAGGCGCTGCTCGCCGACGAGCGGCACGCCGAGGCCGTGGAGGCGGCCGAGGAGGCCGTCCGAGAGCTCGCCCGGCTCGACCTGACGGCGGACCTCGCCGCGTGCCGGTGGCTGCTGGCCCGCGCCTACCGGGCGGACGGCCAGCGGCAGGCGGCCGGCCGGGTGCTGAGCGAACTCCTGGACTCGGGGGAGTGGGAGCAGCTCGCCGAGGGCCCGGCACCGTTGCCGCCACGCCCCGAACTCGAAGCCGCCCTCGGCGACTGGCTCGGCTACGGGCCCCCGGCTGCCACCCGGTACCTCGCCGCGGCCCGCGGCTTCGCGGCCGCCGCCCGGCAGGAGGAGGCGATGACCGCGCTCGCGTCGGCGCTGAACCGGCTTCCCTGGGCCGAGCAGGAGCCCGTCGCCGGCCTGCTCGCCGAGATCCTGGAGGCGACCGAAGCCGCCCTCGGCCGTGCGCCCGGCGAAGCGCCGGCCGGCTCCGCCCCGGCGACCGCCGGCCTGCTGTTCGCCTACGCCCGCCGCCTGCGCGTCACCGGCCGCCCGGCGGAGGCGGCCGACCGGCTGCGCACGGCACGCGCCCTGCTGGACGAGCACGCGGCGACGGACGCCGACGCGGGCGCGGACAGGAACACCGACGCGGGCGCCGACAGGGACACCGGCGCGGGCTCGGGCCGGGACACCGACACGGGCGTGTACGCCGACACGGAGCGGCGGCGGGGCGCCGTGCTCACCGAACTCGGCGCGGTCCTCCTGGACCTCGGTGACCCGGTCGCGGCCGAGGAAGCCGCCCGCGCCGCCCTCGCCCTGCTCGACGATCCGGACGACGCCTGGGACGAGCTGTTCGTCATCGCCAAGGCCCTGCGAGCCCGCGGCGCCGACGACGAACTCGCCACGTTCCTGGCCGACCACGGACTGACGGCGGAGCACCTCGACGACTGATGCACCGATCGGGCGGCGGCACGCCCTGCCGCCGCCCGCCCCACCACCGCAACCGCCGCGTGCGCCGATCACCTGAGGCCGTGTCGGGTGCCTGCCGGTCGCGCACGATCAGCGGATGTGACATCGGACACATCCGCTCCATTGAGTGCCGATCAGCTTTCCTTTGCAAAACCCATACCTGCAGGCCACATTCGCAACGCGACGTCCCGGACGGGCCGGGGCGCGACGGCATGGAGCGCCTGTTCTTCGACCGGCTGGTGGAGCACTGCCGTCAGGAGGGGCTGATCACGGCCGGGGGCAAGCAGCGTGGCGACTCCACCCATGTCATCAGCGCGGTGCGGGACCTGAACCGGCTGGAGCTGGCCGGGGAGAGCGTGCGCGCGGCGCTGGAGGCGCTGGCCGTTGCGGCGCCGACCTGATCCGGCGATACATGTCATGAGCGGGAGCCTGCCTAGAAGTTCACTGAAAATCAGCGGTTCTGGCCCTGCGTTACTCGGTGTGGGCCAGACTGCTGGTGTGCAGGGACAGTGGGATGGGGAACTGGTCGGGCTGGAT